>JAEORI010000191.1 GCA_016840965.1 Candidatus Thorarchaeota archaeon
CAATATCCAAACCAATCTCATTCCAGACTTGGTAGACATCTATGAGGCTTTCGAGCGAAACTACTATGGGTTTGATGATGTGGACAGTGAAAAACAGGACTTCGCAAAGGTTCTATATCCACTGACAGAAACACGTAAAGACATTGACGAATATATTCCCAAACTCTCTTTCAAATTTGCTGTAGTGACATCACAGCTTCATGGAATCTTGAGTGAAGAATCAATATTGCAACGATGTTATGATGTCCTAAAGAAGCAGCACAATCTCTTAGATATATCACCAGAAGCTAAATCTTTGATACCTACCCGACTTTCCAGAGCTCTTCATTGGGCTAAAGAGTTTGGTAGTGAACAAGATAATGTAGAGGTCCCTCACACAGTTCCCAAGGAAATCATAGATACCCTTACAGAAAAAGACCGTGAATTCCTAAAGACTTTCGTGGAGATTCTGAAAGGAGACCCTCTCGACGATGAGGTATTGCAAGGCAAAGTGTTCGAAACTGCTCGGGATGTGGGTCTGAAGGACAAACGTGCATTTGTCGTTCTCTATAGGATTCTGATATCTCGAAAATCTGGTCCCAGACTCGGTGGATTCCTGAATCTCTTAGGAAATGAATGGGTTCTTGAGCGGATTATGAGTGTCTTGTGAATCCCTCAACACGTTTATTAACGCAATTCCAGTCGGCGAAGCCCGGCCAACAGTGCTGGATTTGTGAACCTTATGCTTGGATCCTTAAGAGAACAATACCAACGTGTAATGATGCCAGTTGGAAGGGCAATCGCTAGAACTGGTATCACTCCCAACATGATTACAGGATTGACCGTCCTTGTTGCTCTTGTTAGTGCTTGGTTCTTTGCACTGGGTGACCTTTTCATTGGTCTCTTATTCATGATACTAACAGTAGTCATGGATATGTTCGACGGAGCTGTTGCACGTGCAGCAGGTCTTGCATCAAAATTCGGTGCGACATTTGACCACACTCTTGATCGTTATGCAGAGTATCTTTTCATGCTTGGTCTCATGATGGGTCCGATTAACGCTGTTGTTATACCTTGGTGGCCTTTCAATGAAGGTGACACATTCGTCCCATGGTTCTGGGGCTTCTTCACACTCTTTGGAATGATCATGGCAAGCTTTACTCGAGCCAAAGCTGAATCAGTAGGAGGCATGGAGAGCTGCACAGTTGGTATAGCTGAAAGACAAGAGAAACTTATCCTCACCATTGCAGGAATCCTGCTTTTGGCTATCCCCAGCACAAATATCTGGATTGATGTTCTAACGCCTATTCCCGTTCTACTTGACTTCTTTGTAATGCTAGACATAACTAATATCCTAACGCTTTGTATTGTCATTGTTGGAATCCTCTCACACATCACAGTAGCTCAAAGGCTACTGTATGCAAAGAAGATGATAGGCTTAACAGAACAGGGTGATGGGAAAGATGTATGAGCTCGTTGTGATTGGTAATCCCACAATCCATAATGGTCGATTTACTGGCCCGGGTATCTACTCCGCAGCAACTGCTGCTAAGATTGGCTTCGAACAACTGGCTATCATTGGTTCACTAGGACCAGAATTGACTGACAGGTTCATTCAGGATATTGACGCCTTGGGCATACCGGAGCATTTCATCATTGAGGTTAATGGTAGTGGAGCCATTCAGATTCAAAATCCTATTATTAACACCGAAGGAATTGCTCTGGGTATTCCGAACAAAATCAACATTCGTGACATTCCTGATGAGTTTCTCAAAACACAGAGTGTCTTGTTAAGCCCATCCCTACAAGAAATCAATGCAGAGTTTGTAGAATGGATATGCAATTCAACAGATGCTCTGGTTTTCCTTGATCCACAGATACGTGAATTGAATTCAAAAGGTCATTTAGAGATAATTCGGGAGTTCAGTATAACAGAGAAGACTCAAAGCTATCTTGATATTATTAGCCTAAATCAACTGGAGTCTAAGATAATAACCGGAGAATCAGATCCTTTTTTGGCTGCAGAGCTGATTGTTGAGTGGGCTTCAGAGGTTTGTGTCATCACTCTTGGTGAAAATGGCAGTCTGATCTATGATGGAAAAGATTTCATCATAGTCCCCTCTTATCGAACAAAAGAATTGGATTCAACGGGTGCAGGAGCTGTATATTTGGCGGCTTTTGCTTCACAATTAATAAATGGAAAATCGTTAATTGACTGTGGCGTTTATGCATCATCTGTTGCAAGTTTGAAGGTAGAACACCAAGGCCTAGATTTTCTAATAAATGAAACCGAAATCAAATTTCGGTTTGATAATGTCGCAAGCTCGGTTGAGTCTCGTTAGTGGTCAAATTGCGTCTTTTACAATGTCTGGTCAAACACAAGATCCATTGTTTTTCCAAGGAATAACTTTGCTTCGGACATTGCTTTACTGCCTTTCTCTGTTATGGCATAGTACTTTCTAGGAGAATCCTCTCTCCTCTGTTCTTCAATGAGACCATCTTTTATCAAGCGATAGATAATCGCATATCCACTAACAGTAGCTGGTGAAAAACCAAAGCGTTTTGAGATTAGCTCCTTAATTTCATATCCATAATGAGGTCTCTCTTGTAGAAGACGAAGAATGTACATCCAGAGCATCTCTTTGGTCAGTTTGTTAGCAAGTCTTGTCATTGCTTTCGGTTGTTGGCTTGGATTAGATTTGTCATCGTTTAGCATTTATCTGACCATCCCTTCGAACGCAGAGATTATTGTGGCCACACAGTGGCTACTAAGATAACTCTTTTTCCCCAATGATAATCGTTGGATATTGTACTGATCTATGATGCTCTCCGACTGAGAATCGAAGCCTCGATGGTCTCCAAGCATAAAACTGTTATGAGTAATTGGATAAACTGTTTCATTATCAAACAGAATATCACCCTGTTCATCCAAGACCCAGAGTCTGGAGCTCCTATTTTGGTTCAACCTCTTTATAACATCCTCTAGAGTTCCTTCAGAAACATCAATATAGTTGGGCGGTTTTTCCCTCAATGACTCTCTAATAACTGATGCCCACTCTACTTCTCCCCTAGGAATTTGATTCTGAGGATCTCTGAAAGTCAGAATTTTAGTGTTCGCAATCACAGCAATCATTTCAAGATCGGATTTTGGCCAAGATATTGGCCCCCAAGAGAAACAAGCCGCAAGATCTCTACAGAGTATGTCTACACGCTTTCCAGAACCAGGTAGGTCTTTCAGAAGGAAATCTCCCTTTGGAGAAACATGTGGTAGAAGCTGCACGAATCTTAGCATGGTGGATTCTGGCATTCGGCGAACCAGCTGATTTGTTACTTTTCCGATGAGCGTTTAGTTTTGGCATAAAAAGCGTTCATGGTGCGGTTAAAAGCTACGACCTCGAGTTGGCACAGTCTTCCGCTCTGTGGCTTGTCTAATGTGGACTCTACCCGCATGAACTGCACAGCTCACACAGTAGTATGACGTGACCCTTTTGGTCTGAATATAGCTTCCCTGTTGTCTGAGCTCGCGAGCGAGCTGAGGTTCAACAGCTGACACACTTTTTGTGTACTTCTTCGCTTTGTCAGCTGGCACAAGGCGTCCACAACGCGTGCATTGAACCGCTCCGCTCTTGCCCGAACTGCCTTTGCTTCTGCCGCCGGATTTTCTTTTCTTACCCAATTTTCAGTTCCACCATGGCTGATTATATCCCCGGCAACTCAGGTGTACTTAAAATCTTGTTCATATTACTATAAGAAAATCAAGTATCACCAGTGGGGTTCTATCGTTTCGAGAACCTTCTCCACAACTTCATCATTGGCATCAATGATTTGTTGATGCAGTTCTCTCTCTATCTGGTCCTCAAGTTTAGGAACATTTTTTCCAAAGAGTCCATCCAAACTGGCTCTAATGGATGGGCCCAGAGAGAATGGATTGTACCCTCCTTCTAGAACCCAAACGGAACCTTTTGCGCTTGTTGCATTTACCATCTTTCGAACAAAGTTTCCGAATCTCCAGAATATCCGTGAATCGACATCCATATTTCCAACAGGATCTGCATAATGTGCATCATAACCTGCTGAAACCATGATTAAATCGGGGCTGAATCTCCTTAGGGCTGGTTCGATCACTTTATCGATAGAGGATTCGTATGAAATATTTGGTGACGTTTCAACGAGGGGAATGTTAATGTTTGTTCCCTTTGCATTGCCATGTCCCAATTCACCAAAGTGCCCTTGACCAAAGTTTTCATAATCATATTCGTGAATAGAAATAATCTGCACATTGGCATCTGTGTAGAATATCTCCGACGTGCCGTTTCCGTGGTGATTGTCAAAATCAATGATCGAGATCTTA
>JAEORI010000192.1 GCA_016840965.1 Candidatus Thorarchaeota archaeon
GAAGACCGATAACTACACTGTAACCTGCTAAGTTGCCATCAGAACGTCTGACCGTGTTTCCATCTGGCCCTTTTGCTCCAACACCTCCAAGGAGAACTGCATCTGCTTTGGTCTTCGTGAAGTTCTCTGCCTTTTTTGACCACTCAAGACCAGTTCTTAGGAAGTATTCGCCTCCACATTCGAATTCGTGAATCTCTAAAGCAAGATCACTCATAGGTAATATTGCTTCTCGAATTACCCTTGTCACCTCTGGAATGACCTCTCTACCAATGCCATCCCCCGGCAAAACTGCAATCTTGTAAATTCGACCCAAAGTAACTCACCTAGTAGCTCCCTAACCAACCAAGGTCTTTCCCTTTGTCATCAATCAAATTGACTCTGGTTTCTAATCTCTCACCATCTAAATAATGAATTATACATCGTATAGTGAATTGACGATTACACTTCGTACACTCTACTAACCAATCTTCTTTGATTTCCAAATTGCCCTTGCTAGGAATTTCTTGGTTCTTTGGTGGTTCAACAAGCACCAATTCTTGTCCATCGCATTCATAGGTACATTCTTTCAGTGTTAAAGGCTCCATGCCTCTCCGACCAAGAGCAACATACACTCTTTCTGGCAGTTCGTCCAGTGAACGTGTTCCAGCCAAAGATATCACCGCACTCGAACTTTGCACCAGTACGGATAAATGAGATGGTTGTTATGAAAACAACATGCGACTCGTCACATACTCAAGGCTGGGTGTGCCTTCAATTGGAGTTGAACTTGAATCTGGTATCCTTGATATCCCAGATGCAGCCTCACACTTTGGACGAAAGTACCATGTTCGAGGTCACAGTTTTCCAACGACAATGATGGACTTGCTACAATGGGAATCAGGAATCGATGTAGTACGCCAAATTGTTCAGAGATACAAGAAAACTCCTGTGGGCGAACGAATCATGACTCGCTCTCTAAGCTCTGTAACATTAGACGCCCCCATTTCACGCCCTGGGAAAATTGTAGCCTTGGGAAAGAACTACTTGGATCATATTGAAGAAACCGGCTCAGAAGCTCCTACTTTTCCTGTAATTTTCGCTAAGTTTCCATCCAGTGTCATTGGCCCGGATGACTCCATCACAATTCCTGAGGTTTCATCAAAGATCGATTGGGAAGTAGAGCTGGGTGTAGTGATTGGGAAGACCTGTAAGAGTGTTAATGAGAAGAAAGCCCTAGACTATGTTGCAGGATACACAGTCATTAATGATTTGTCGGCTCGAGACCTGCAGAAGGATGATGGCCAATGGGTTCGTGCAAAATCACTAGACGGATTCTGTCCTATGGGTCCCTGTATTGTAACACAGGACGAATTAGGTGATGCTTCAAATTTGAAGATGCATACGAAAGTGAATGGAGTTCTAAAACAAGACTCTTCCACCTCTAACCTAATATTCAATGTTCCAAAGATAGTGTCTTATCTTTCCAACTCCTTCACACTCGAGCCTGGTGATGTGATTGCTACTGGTACACCTTCAGGTGTTGGTTTTGTGAGAAGTCCCCCTGAATTCTTGAAGATCGGGGATAAAGTAGAGTTGTATATAGAAAAAATTGGTTATCTACGAAACAAAATCATCCAATAATATTTAGGGGTCCAATAATACACCGTTTACGAAACGCTATGGTGTTTGACTAGAGTCTATTCGCTCTCTCTAATGCATCCTGCGCCTCTTCATACTCGAATAGTCTTTTGTGTGCACGATTGAGAATCTCCCATACTTCTTTATCTTTAGGTTTTAACTTCAGGTATGCTTTAGCGAATAACTTCATCATTTCCCAATCATCTAGTTTCTCGTAACAGAGTGCGCCATAATATAACGCTCTTTTATGATTCATTTTTGAACCTGCTAATGTTTTAAAAATCTCAACAGCTACATCATATTCTCCATTATCAAAATGCGATTTTGCTTCTTCGAATTTAGTTTCCATCTCGCTATACTCTGGAATTCTTTGACTATATGATGTGACCATTGTCATCGCGCTGCAACATACCAGAATCACACTTAGAAGAATTGAAAACCCTATCGTCGCTACTGGATCAATTGGGATGAAACCTTGTCCGGCAAGATAGGCAATGATAATGCCTCCAATAAAAATCACCACAACAGCCACGCCAACATACTTTGGAGGTAGTATCCCCAAACTTTCATCATCATCATCAGGAAACCGTGGTATCATGAACTGACGAGCTATATGACCCCTTTTAGGTTTCACGAATCAATCAATGAGTCTGCCTGATTGGTCAAGACTCTTCTGAACCGCGCTTTTCTAACTGCTTCTTCTTATACTCAGCATCATCTCTCCTGGATGCCAATCTATTTTTTGCCACATTGATCCATTGACCAACCATCTCGCTCAAACGCGGATCCAATTGTATCGCCCATTCCGCGTATGCAATTGCGCGCTCGTCGTCTTCCTCTATGAAATGAGCATTAGCCTTGTTGTAGAATGCTTCAGCATAGTCCGGTTTTAATGCAACGGCTCTTGTGTAGGCTTCTATAGCTGCTTCTCCATCTGCTAGCCTTGAATGGCAGTTACCAATATTGTTCCATGCTTCAGCATCGTTTGGATTAATCTCTAAAGCCTCTTCGTAGCATTCTCGAGCTGCTTCAAAGTCTTTCATTGCATAGAGTGCCGATCCTTTGTTAAACCAAATCTCGAAAATGAAGTTATCAATTGATAGAGCCTCATCGTACGCTTTGACAGCTTCTTCGTACTGGCCTGCCTCAGTCAGAGCATATCCTAAATTGTACCATCCTTCAATGAGATCAGGTTTCTCTTGAACTAAATCTCTTAGGACCTCTATAGCTCTTTCAATTAATCCTGCTTCCAAGAGATTAAGTGCTTCTTGGAGTTTTTCATTACTATTTCCAGTCAATGTATTCAAATTGCTTTTTCATATTGCAGGAATAAGGATTCCGTAGTGGACCTACTCTGATTTCACCATCCTTCTAGCAAGAATTGACATAATTACTCCAATCCATGCCATTGACTGTGAAATCAATAAGACAATATCTGTTAGACCCGCCACTCCGCCAACTTGATACGCCTGTATCAGCATAATGATGAGCCCAATCAGTCCAATACCTGCACCCAAACCAATTACGAATTTCCCCAACTTGATTCGCCTCAAAGCAAAGAGTATTCCACCAATTATTATTGCTATTCCACCCAATGATGCAATATAGACCAGGAATGTCAATAACAGAGCCATTACTTCAGCAATAGCCGGGAAGTATAGCGCTGCATATGCTGCAATATCTGCAATGAAGCCAACGCTTCCTACCCAGCCTACCTGAAATAATAACACTCCTCCAATGAGGGCTAAGGCAATAGAAATACCGTTCCTCAAGATATCACCTTCAATTCTTAATCCAAACCAGTTTAATTCCCTTTCTAAGAAACCAAGTTTGACAAATCGCTAATGGTAGCTTTCCTTTTACGATATTTGGACGGACCATCATATCCTGCATGTTTTAATATATCAAGTGCAATCTTGATGCCTTTGCCAATATCTTCTGGCGAATGAGCATCGGATCCAACTGTGACTGTTGAAATCCCTGCCTTCCTAAAGGCTTGAATAATTCGTTTCTCTGGCATGGGTTGCTCCATACCTCTTCGCAATGGGGAAGTATTGATTTCAAAACCAATGCCTTTTGCGAGCATTTTACTTGATAATTCCTCTAGGTGAGGTTTCCACAAATCTTGAATCTTGCCTCCATAGAAGAGTTCTCCATAACGTCGATAGAGGTCGATGTGTGCGATCACATCAAAAATTTCAAGGTCTATGGAATCAAGAAGAATCGAATAATACTTCTCACCGAGCTCCTTCATCGAATACCTACTGAATACTTCCTCAGCTCTACCATTTGCAGAAATTGCCTTATGGTCAATCAAGTGCACAGAACCAAGTATGAGATCGAACTCAGTTGAGAAGAATCCATCCGGGAGTGCATTTTGAACTCCAGGATAACAGTCTACTTCAATACCAAGTAATACTTGGAGACCTTGTTCGCTATAGAGCTCTCCTACTTTCCGAATAGTTGCTTCATAATCTTCCAACCAAATATTTGATTTGACATCAACTCTTTTTCCCTTCACATTGACATAACAGTCTTCTGCAATCCTATCCGTGTCCAAGTGTGTCGTGAATGCAATCTCTCTCATTCCAATTTCAAGTGCAACTTCACAAAACTCTTCTACTTTCCCGGTTGCATCAATTGAGTAGTCTGGGTGGATGTGATAATCAAACATTATTCGACACCAATGCTTGTATTATTTCAGATTGTCTAACGTTCAAGATTTGTGCTATTCTGGTGGTGCGACTGGATCTAGGTAAAGGTAACCCTCACTTGGTCCTTCCACAGGCTTGACCTCTCTCATGAAAATTGTCACAAGTGTAGCAAGAGCTGTGGTTGCTACAAGAAAGATGATCGATGCAGATAAACCATAGACATCGCCAACCCATCCAAAGATTATTGGTGAGATCGCTCCTGGGATTGAACCCACAGAGAATAGCAAACCAAAAGCAAGTCCTCTTGAACCTCGTGGACTTACTTCTGTCAAATATGCTGTGTTCGGGGGAACACCGAGGTAGAAGAAGAATCCGATAAGAATCAACACCAAAATCAATACAGTTTGGCTAAGCGAATAGTTCAACAACAGTAATGCTGGTGTTGCTATTCCTGTGGAAAGAGCAAGGAACGGAACTCTCATTCTTAATTTGTCTGATAATGGTGCTGCAACAATCTCACCAACAAGACCTGCGCTAAGCATTATTGTGGTTAGATATCCAGCCCAGATTGGGTCTTCTGTATATGTTGCTACCAAATACACTGGCATAAGTAATGATGTACATCTAAATGACATTCCACGAAGACCCATGAGCGTCAAACCTAACCAATAGTCTCGGGTCCATCCATCAGCACCTTTGCATTCTTCATCAGCATCCATGAACCCATTTAGATACCCATCTCTTGATGATGTCATCAATATTATCACGGGAATAAATATAGCGAATCCCAGAACGCTAAGGACAACAAGAGAAGGTCTCCACCCTCCTAACGCTACTAGGAGTGAAACGCCCACGAATGGGATGACAGCCATTCCAACTAGTCCTCCCATTGCTTGAATTCCTGTGGCTTTTGCTAATGCTCGTTGCGGGAACTTCTCAGCCAATGCTGGAAAGACACTAGGATGGTATCCTGACGCTCCAATGCCCAAGAATGCCTGAAATACTGCCAAGATCAAGAAATTACTGGAATAGCTTGTTAAGAACATCGCAACTGCGCTAAGGAGAATGCTAGAGGAAATGAACGCATCTCGCCATCGCCACCCTTTATCTCCGAGAATACCAACTAGCAAATGCGATACAGTCATTGCTACGACAGCCTCGCCAGTTATAATACCAATCTCTGTGTAGTTTAAAGACAGTTCAATCTGAATAAGTGGTAGAAATGGAGAGAGTGCTCCTGTGTACACATGATTCAGGAAATGAGCCATTGTGACAGCTGCAAGTGTAGCGTACGATGCTTTTGTTATTCTTGACAACTCTCGATATCACAACCAAGCCTGTGCTGTACCTGACTATCCCTATGTTAAGCATGCTGGTACAGACGATTGCATAAAATTGAAGAAAAAAGATTGGTCAGCCGGTGACACGATAGAATATCGTGTCACCAGCATATTCCGACTTCGACTCGGAAAGGTTGTTAGTGAATCAGTAGAACCCCTTTTTATATATAAAGGCCAAAATATCGGCAATCATAGTGTTTTAAAATACACTTTATCTCAACTTAGCAATCCTGCAGTCCATAACACAATTCGCAGTCCGATGAGTGCATCATCTCCTGCTCCATACTCTCCCGACAAGGCATAGTTATCGATGAAGAAATTCGTCCCTGTTACGACGATTCTCCCTCCGCTGATATCCTCTCGACATCCAAGAACTGGTGCTGAGGGATTATAGCTTGCTAGTCGAAAACCTCCTGCAAGCATATGAATAGTGGCTCCATGATAATGAAATCCACTAACTCCAGAGGTGATTGGATGGGAATCAAGATCTGTAATAAGTATCGGGTCATTTCCAGAAGGAACCTCAAGACCTGTGAGATCAAATCCGGAAAAGCTCAGGAAGTCATTCACTTGTGTGATATTTGTAAAACTGGCACCGAGGGTTGCCAGGAAGATTCCTCCTCCATTCTCATAATACTGCGAATAGGCAAGTTTCTCTTCGGTAGAGAATGGCAAGGAGTAAGCATTGGTATCTGCTGGGATGGTTTCATTAACATCATATACACACGGATCAAGGATGATAACCGAATCAAATTGCTGTAAAACTGAAAGTGTGGTTGCTGAGCTATTTCGAATTTCAGTGACAGAGATATCATTCGAAGTCAGCTCCTTGTAGAATTCTCTGAACTGACCATAGTAAGAATCGATAGACCATGTAGTATGACTGATGTCAAAGGCAACCCTAGCTATTGCAGATGATAGCTCAAATGAAACCTCAAGACTGGTTGTCCCAAAGTCTTCCGATACAAAATGAATTGTGTTGTTGATCACTGATTGTCCTGATGAAGGCATATTTGCTCTGAGTGGTAGGATA
>JAEORI010000193.1 GCA_016840965.1 Candidatus Thorarchaeota archaeon
AACTTGGAACTTTTCTTGATATTTCGCATAATGTGTCAGAGATTATAATGGACAGTATTGGTGCGAAATGCAAGCTTGATGCAGAGATGGATATTTACGAACCAAGGATGACTGTGGAATCAATTTCCAAAGTTTTCAAAGAACTGAGAAAAAGATTGATTCCTCTAGTACAGAAGTACAGCGCCATTTGTGAGGGAATCAGTTCTGATTTTAAGAACCGTAAAGTTCCTATTAGAATTCAAAAAAAATTAGTAGCTGATTTATCCGGAGTGGTTGGGTACGATACGACTTCTGAGAACGCAGGTGGGAGGATAGATGATTCTGAGCACTCATTTACAACAGGATACTATGATGACGTACGGCTCACGCTAAAATATGCAATTAAAGATGTTTACCAAGCTATTTTCGGAGCTCTGCATGAATCAGGACATGCTATATATAACCAGAATCTAAATCCTGATTGGAAATGGATGTTCCTTGGTAGCAAATGCAGTTCTGGTTTTGGCGAGTCACAAGCTAGATTTATGGAAAATGTGATTGGAAAATCACCTGAATTCTGGAAGTTTTACTTTCCTCGATTTCAAGACATAACAGAAAGAAA
This sequence comes from Candidatus Thorarchaeota archaeon, assembly GCA_016840965.1. The sequence goes on from JAEORI010000193.1 coordinate 602, forward strand.
ATTCAAAGATATTTCACACCAAGAGTTTCTCCAAGCAATCAATTTAGTCAAATCCTCCCGTATAAGGGTCACAGCTGATGAGATGACCTATTTGATTCATATCATCATTAGGTTTGAAATCGAAAAAGACCTATTCGACTTGAAGATTGATGTCCAGGATATACCAGCTATTTGGAATGACAAGTATGAGAAGGATTTAGGAGTTGAGATTGAAACTAATAACGAGGGAGCGCTTCAAGACATCCATTGGGCCTGGGGAATGTGGGGGTATTTTCCGACCTATGCATTAGGCAATCTCTATGCGGCGATGTTGAATGAAAAGATGACACGTGACATTCCGGAGTGGGCAAATCATGTAGCAGATGGATCTCTAGAGATCCCAGTTCAATGGCTTATTGATAATGTCCATAGGAAGTCGAATCTGTATGATCCTGCAGAAATGATAAAGAAAATCACTGGAAAATCCTTGAGTGCTGACCCATTCATCAAATATCTAGAAGTAAAGTACTCCACTCTCTTTGGATGACCGCGCAGCTAATAGGATACATCCAAAAGAAGATGAGGAATCATTTATCCAGTCAAGTTGTTTGTGATGTTCAATGCTCCAATATGAAGGAAGTATATGGAGACCTCCAAGTGAGGCAAGAAGCCTCATTCTCCAAGCTACAGTCGGTTGCTCTCATAACGCGTGCATCTTTTGCATTTCATACAAACAAAAAGAATACAGAATACGAGGTGCGAAAGGAGTACAGTCCGATCTAGAAGCACTTCCTGCTTCATACAAACAGAAAGCTCGTAGAGTCTTCTTAGCAGATGGTAATGCACTAGCAATCCCTACCAATGAACTCATTGAAACTTTGCATGTGCTCAAACCGGAGTTGCCAAACTTGGAGAGAGTTGGCGTCTATGGTTATGCAAAGGATGTTCGAGATAAGAGTGTTGATGATCTAATAAAAATCAAGGATGCTGGACTTGGTATTGTATACCTTGGATTGGAAACAGGTGATGATGAATTACTGCGATGGTCTCGAAAGGGTGTTGATTCGGAAGAGAACATCAAAGCATGTAAGAAAATCCGAGGTGCAGGAATACCATTGTCGCTCACAATCATTCTTGGATTAGGAGGACTTGAAAACTCTGTTCGACATGCTCAAGCAACAGTAAAAGTTCTCAACGAGATAGACCCGGAATATGTCGGAGCTCTAACCCTTATGACTCCTCCTGGAACTAGAATCAACGAGATGGTTCAGTCACAGGAGTTTGTACCAATGCGTCCAATGGAGATACTGAAGGAACTCAACGTTCTCGTTGAAGGGCTAGAACTATCAAATTGTGTCTTCAGGACGAATCATGCTTCAAACTACCTCCCCATTCGTGGTACTCTTAATGTTGACAAAGAGATTATACTGAAAGTGTTATCTGACATTCTCAACAACGAAGACATAAGCAAGCTGCGACCTAGTTATTTGCGGGGACTCTAACAAAGAGGGATGAGGCGACTTGAATCAGAGGGTGAATCCAAATAGAAAAGAAGTATCCCAGCGAGATCTCCTCGGTGGGATGAACCTCTCACTTTTCTGTTACTTTCCAGGAACTATCAAGACTTGACCAAGCAGGTCTCCTTTGAGGACAGAAGCTTTGATTCGTGATTGAAAAATAGACAAGTCCGCAGTTCGATCCTCATCAGGTCTCTTGAACTCTTGATAGCCAATGCATGAGATGTGGCCCATACCATTAACTCCATAAAAAGATTGGAAAACGACCGAATTAGCAGGAATCAAGATAGGTTTTATAGGCACGAATTGCGACTCTCCTTCTACGAATGCAACCCTCTCATTTGCCACAACAGGAACTAACCTCACTTTCGACCAGTCCAATGAAAGAGTTCTCTCATCCATACCCTCTACAGATGATCTCAATCGGTCCATTCCAAGACCCTGTAAATCTCGACTACAGCTAATAACATAGATTTTTTCTGACAATTA
>JAEORI010000194.1 GCA_016840965.1 Candidatus Thorarchaeota archaeon
ACTCTCAGGGTACTGACATCAGTGAGTCTCGAATTTTTACATTCGCTAGTTGCTATCCTATGCTATGTGTTTACGATGAGTATGATGGCTGGAACACAGACGGGTATATTAGTTATGGAGACCCCTTCTACCTCGACATGGCGTTCTATGATTTCTGGGTTGAAGTCCCGAGTGATATGGTGGTCGCAGCGACAGGCCAGTTAATTGAGAGTCTTAGCGATGGAGCCAATACCACATACCACTTCAGTCCTGGTCTGCCAGTACGTGAAGTCACATTCTCAGCCTCTCGATACTATGTCGTGGAATCTATGATGGTTGGGCCCATCAACGTGTCAAGCTTTTACATCCCAAGCTCACAGCCAGAGTGGGAAGACGATGTCCTAGACTGGACTAGTGAAACCCTTTTGCTTCTCAACACAACCTATGGCATCTATCCATATTCAACATTCAATGTTGTAGAGCAGTTTGCCTTCTATGGTGGCATGGAGTATCCCTGCCAAGTGTACATAACAAATGGTGTGGTTCAGCGAATGAGAATAGGAGAACTCCCTCCCTATTATCTCGAGTTGGTAGTCGTTCACGAAGTGGCTCATCAGTGGTGGTAGCAAATTGTGGGAGTAGATAGTATTGACTGGGGCTTTCTCGACGAGGGGATGACCTGTTGGACACACAATTACTTTGGTGAGTATCATCATCTAGACTGGGAATACTTCCAATATGATCGATATTTGGACACTGTACGGACATTCTATGTAGAGAATGGGATAGACACTGCAATAAACCAATCAAACTATGACATACCGGAGCTAGCCACATACATTGAGTATGTAAAGACTCCACTCATACTTGAGAAGCTACGAGTCGAGATAGGGCACGAGAAGTTTATCGAGGGCCTTTCGCTCTTCTTCAAGCAGAATTACTTCCTAATTGGCACATTAGCAGGACTCCAAGATGCTCTTGAAGTGGTATGTGGCGAGTCTTTGGATTGGTTCTTTCTTCCATGGTTTGATAATCCCCGCTTGCCTAACTATTCGTTCACCAGCGCGGTCTATGACAGAGATAAAGGCACTCTGACGGTGACTATTGAAGACGAAAATGATGCATATAATCCTCATTCATACTCACAGAAAGTGCCCATCAGAGTTCTTAGCTTTACAGATGAAATCCTGAGTGACACAGTCATATGGATAAATGGCACAACGGATTTGACTTTAGAGGTGGTAGGGGAGCCCTATGAAGTGAGCTTGCTCTATGACAACTATATCCTTGTCGAACTGTCAGCGCAGAATATTCATTCTTTATCAACAAGAAACATTCAAGCTGCTGGAGAACTCCCTCTTATCCTGATCCTTGGAACAGTCGCTGCGATTGCGGTTGTGATAGTTGTTTTAGCCATATACATTCGAAGAAAAGAGTCCTAAGTTGAGGGTAAAAGAAGTTTACAGACGTAATCGTAAAGGAGCCTTTGAGGGGCGGCTTCTTTTCTTTTTCTTCATTATCAGATGGAGAATTCTCGCGATAATAGTCGCTTATTAGACTCATCTGGTTAGCGTAGAGAATCAGGCTTTAGTAGCTAGTCATTGACTGAAAATAACAACAAGGAGGGTTTCCAATGAAAGTAATTAAGCCTGATAGACTGCATTTAGGAGACACCGTAGGAGTGTTCTCACCATCTTGGTTGGTAGACGAGCGCCAGAAGTTCAATCAAGGAATTGAAAAGATTAGATCTTTAGGTCTCAAGGTAAAACTCGCAGAACACACATTCAGTCAGCATTACTACAGTGCTGGTACTCGAAAGGAAAGACTCGAGGATTTTCACACTCTCTGGGCAGACCCTGAAGTGAGGATGGTGCTGATGTCCCAAGGCGGGAGCACCGCAAACCAGCTTCTCGACGGTATTGATTATGACATGCTTCGTCAAAACCCTAAGATACTATCAGGAATTTCTGACGGGACCACCCTGTTGAATGCAGTCTACGCGAGAGCTCGCATTATCACCTATCATGGACCCGATGTCATGTGGACCTTCGGTCTGAAGATGACGCCCCAAGTGGAGAAGAACATCATAAGTACGTTCTTCGATGGAAAACCAATAGAATTGGAGCCAAATGAGAACTGGGAGCACCAGTTGAAACCGGACCTCAAGTATCCTGGATGGAGGTGTCTGCGAGAGGGAAGAGCTACTGGGAAACTAGTGGGCGGCCACATTAGAGTACTTGCAAATACGATTCTCGCTGGCTACGGTCCAGACTTCGAAAACACCATTCTCTTCCTTGAGGGTACGGACAACGTAGCACGTACGCATAGTTTCATCACTGCATTGAAACTGCATGGAATCTTTGATTCTGTTGTAGGTGTAATCCTTGGATGGTTTGATGAGAGTGAGCTAGAAGAAACAGAACTCAATCGCCCAATCAGCGAGGTATTTCTTGAAGAAACGAAAGACTATGATTTCCCTGTAATTGAGATTGGCGAGCTTGGACATAACTTGGAAAACTACGTGCTACCTATTGGCTGCAAGGCGACGATTGATGCGACGGAGAAACGAATTTCGATAGATGAGTCGACCGTCGCGTGATATGTGCGGTGAAACCAACACACAACTGAGCTCTATGTATTAGTCTTCTTCTCGATTCGTAATTTAGTATCCTCTTCATACTTCTGTATGAATTTCTGTTGGATGTTGAAGTAGCTTGCCTCATAGACCTGATAGTTATTGTCTGAATCGAAACCCCACCCATCCCAATCGACAATCAGTTTCATTATCCTATCATAAATCTCTATGATTTCGGGATAGGGGCAGGGTATGTCGAGATTCCCATTTTTAATGGCATCCTCGTATTCTTTTGCCATTCTTTGAGCTCTCTCGTGCATCGCATTAATTTCATCAAAAGGGTCTGGTTTTGTTCCTTTCATAGTTCAATGCCCGCCAATCTTTTGCTTGTATCAAAGCATATTCAGGCAACTAATACTTTTTCAAATCAATGACGCCATTTTAAGTGAGAGGTCAACGATGGAAGGGAACATAGCGGGATTGTTGATAATCGAAACGAGTTCTTCGGATAAGGCTGAAAAGAACACGAAAAGAATGAAGAACTGTCCACATCTTCTAGCGTGCGGCCAATCTTCTAACTATGCGTTTAATCTCTTCATAGTCCCTGAAGAAAAACGATTATGGTTAGAATACCCCACACGACATCCCGAGGTTTTAGGAGCAAAGAGTGTGAGACTTGAGCTGATTGAAAGTTTGATTTTTCCAGAGAGTTACAACTTGCGTGTGCCTGTTGAAAAGCTTGAGGTATCGCCATGTGGAGCAAAATGTCTAGAGTGTCCTTTTCGGGAGGAATTCAATTGCAAGGGGTGTCCAGCTACTGTGTATTATACTGAATGATATTATGTGGTTGGGCTAGAGACTTCAGAAGATCTTCTCTAAGAGAGTTAGAACCATATATTCATCTTCAACTGGCCTGACCCAATCAAGCGAATAGAAGATTTCAACAAAATCCATTGGGTATGTTATGAAGATAGTCTTACATCCAGATTCAACAGCTTCCTGAATATGATGTGATAACTGGTCAAGGAATGTTGATTCATCTCTCGCATAGATTGTAACAGTCCATTCTGGTCCAGTGGTATCCTTACTAATGAGACCAACAGACAGTGAAACAATTCTTTCTCCTTCTGACTGAATCCAGAATTTTGCAAGAGATGCTATCTTTTCTAAGGCTTCAACTGAGATATCCATAGCTTTCCAATCGTAGATTATCACATTATGAGGAAGTAATTCAGCATCAAGAAGGTGGGGATACAAGTCTTTGATAGTAGCGTTTCTAATTGGGCGGACTGATGAACTCCATGTTATCTCGTCTATTTTGTTTTGCCAATGAATAGCAAGGTCAAATTTTCTCTTCATACCGACTGTTTCTCCTAGATGAAGAGATGTATCGTTGCCAGCAGCAGTCGTGTAACGAATACGCTCTACAGGGATCTTCTGTGCCAGTTTGACAACATGATGTGTTAGAACAGATGCGAGTCCCTGACCTCTATAGTCCGGATGAACACGTAGTCCCTCCATCCATCCAGTTCGTCCATCCTCAATCACTCTAAGATTTGCCAGAGCAACAACATGTCCATCTTTTTCGACTACAGAAGTATGGGAGTTACTGTCCTTTAACCATGCATCAAAGAAGTAGGGAAGATAGTCATGACCCTCCCAAGTGTGTTTTGCAATCTCAAGGATGTCTTCCTTGTCAGAACCTCGGAGAGGCCTAATGTTTTCCATCACATGCTAATATGACTACAGTAATCTTTTGAATTCGATGCTCAGTAGTATTGAGTGGTATCGATGATTCATAGCTCACTTAATCTCCAGTTGGGGTCACGGTCTTTCCTTCAAACATTAAGATGGATGTACGTTCTGGAGCCCTAGTTCGATGAACAACTCCTTTTGGTACCATGAAACCTTGACCGGGTTGTAAAATGTGGATTTTATTTTCAATGTCAATGTGCAAGAGCCCGTGAATCACATAGAAGAACTCATCTTCATTATCATGTTTATGCCAGTGAAACTCGCCATGAATCACACCTAACCTGACAACACAATCATTCACCTCGCACAGGGAGAAGTTCTGCCATTTCTTCTTGCTTGCTCGGATTAGGTTAGGAATGTCAATCAATTCGAGAGGACTGTATTCAATATCTGTACTGATGGAATATTTTGTTCTGTCATCCATGAAACCAATCTCCAACTGCTTATTGAATGCAAGAATAACTCAATCTTCAACAACTTTCCGGGAGATCTTGTACACGACCTGGTGCCTATAGTCAGGGCAACCGGTTGTCATATGGTCTTCCGTTGAACCAAAGAAGCTGCCACCGGATTCCATTACCATTATCCACGGAAAGAGATTATGGAATGAGCTGGGACACATTTTTCCCCTATCTTCCGGATATCTATAGGTATCACCCACTTTTTGATTCATTGAGCAATTCCCTTCTCCTAAGATATCAATTACTTCGATTGTCACCTTGTATCTTGTCATGTCCATAACCACACATAGACAAAGGGCAATTGGGTATTAGAAGTAATTCACGTACGCAAACACCTAGACAAGTAATACTGAAATCTAGGGAAGACAAGTCCAGAGATATGTCACCTGAGACCAGCGACCATGTGCCAATGACAGTGTGGTGCACACTGATTCCACCCAATGAGATTGGTAAGCTGGTGGAGTTTGAGGAAGAGCTTCGCATGGTCAATGAAACCTATGAAGACTGGCTTGTTTCAATGAGGAGTAAGTCGCTCGTTGGCAGCAACATAGGAATGCTTCTTGACCGAATCAGAATTCTCATGATCAATATTGGTATTGCTTGCGCGGTGAATCGAGAACTTGCTGAGGAGATACAATCAATATTGTCAAAGACCCTCAGGATTAGAGCATTAGATATTGTGTCTGAGCTACCTGATGATCCACCTGAAAAAATGATAGTGAAAGATATTCTCTCTACATTCTTTGAAGAGCTGAAATTCACACGAGACATCTTTCCTGAAGAAGAGATTGAAAGGATGGCTCTTGAAAATGTCAAGCCATTTGGAGGGAGCAAAGTAAAGAGAGGTATGTTCGGGAAAATTCTAGGATCGACAAAGGGATTATCCAAGACTATTGATATACAGAGTACAACCAAAGATGCATTATTTGAAAGTACCAATATACTCAAACGAATATACATGCGGCTTCTGAGTCCTGACCCTTGGGGAGAGTATTAAACACGTATAATCCGATTCTCGTGTTTTTTGAATCTTACAACTGATTCCTTCACGGCTTTCCAGTCTGTATGAAAGAGCTTCACTGATAGTTCGCTCTTATTCACTTCAAGCTCAATAAAACTGGCATCAGTCCTACCGGCCCACCCTCCTGTGGCTCCTGAGATAGTTCCGGGATTCAAGAACAGTCTGTCTTTGTAAATCTCGATGGATGCCGTGTGGGTGTGCCCATGAACAGCAACATCTGCGCCGACTTGCTGTACAATTTCCCAGAGCTGTTTGATGTTGCCACGAGGCCTGAGTTGTGTTCCATGAAGGAGTAATATATTGAAATCGTCTAGTTGAATCTCTTCATGAAAGTTGTATTGGCTGCTATAGTCCATGTTCCCAGTAACAATGAAACTTCTGGGTAATGGCGGAAGAGCAGATCTCATCTCTGGTTCTCGTACCAAGTCACCTGTTATCAGAGCTAAGTCATAGTTGCTCTGTCGGATATATTCAAAGAACACTTCAGGAATAGAATCTCTTCGGGAGGGGATATGAGCGTCTCCAAGGATTAGAACTCGCTGACTCATTTGGACCGAACTCTGGTGAGATTTTCCAAGATTTTCATGTAGACTTCCTTCTTGGGGCTTTTGGCTAGTTTTGAGAGCCGCTCTACAATGAGTTCAGGTGTGCTACGAGCGAGAATACCAAACTTGGGGGTTCTGTCTACAATGAGCTCCAAGTTCTCGTCGAGTCCTCTGGCTTCAATTCCGTCAACTCTGATAGGGGCATTTGTCACATCATTAATTTCTCTGGCAAGATGACTGCAGAGTACTGTGGAAGTCTTGGGATCGCTGTGGAGGATTTCAATGAGACCTGCAATGACATTTGCAGCACTCCCAGGCTCGGTAATTGCCTCAACTTCATCAAATAATGCCAACTTTGCCTTGTCTGAAACGACGATGTCCGCAAACTGCTTCAGGGTTGTTTCAAAGGCACCAGCACTCACCATTCCTCTACTCTTATAGAAGAAGTACAATTCCTCAAAAGCAGGAAGATATGCCTTCTTGGCAGGCACTGGTAATCCGGACTGAGCGAGTATGACGATTTGAGCCAAGGTCTGTATTGTCGTAGTCTTCCCACCACTATTTGCACCCGAAAGGATGGCACAATTCTCTCCATTTGTGCCAGTAGGCTGATATGGTGTCTTTCCAATAGCATAATCTATCGGTTCAACAGCACCGTGTTTTCCTTTCAGATAACTCTCAGTCAAGAAGAGATTGGTAGCACCTTGTACGCCAACTCCAGTATACTCAAGCGATATTTCAGGTGTGTGCAGTTCATAGTCAGTAGAAAATAGACCTACAGCAAGAAACAAGTCAAACTCGAGAAGGGTCTGAACAGCTTGTGTCACTATCTCTTTAAGTTCATCAAGCTCGTTTGCTAATTTCTTGATTAGGCGGAACTGTTTGTCAGCAAATATGCGTCTGAGTTTGTCTTCAAGGTCATTGATTTGATTGGGGACCATTTCTATGGGAAGAGCAATATCTTCGTTGATTATACCAGTCACCCAGTCAGCCTCACGAACGGTGAGTCCCAGCATCTGTACTAGTTTGTCCTCCGCCTCCTGCACTGTTGTGGTGAAGGTTTCGACTATTTCAGCAGGCAGCATATTTCGTAACGCACCGCCATCAGCACCTTCCATGTCAGCAGACTGTAGAATACTGATGATTTGTTGACCGCCAAGTGTGACCTTGCTCTTTGAGATTCGTGATGTGATCTCCTCGTTTAACCAAGATTCAGTTTCTGCTACTGCAGTTGGAAACAACTTCACTGCATTTCGATACCGATCAAGCTCAGCATCGATTCCCGTAGCTAAATCTCCATTGTCGTCGAAATTCCTCAGGATCTCACCTACCTTTGTGAGCTTGTCAAAGTCTAATTCCGAGGTGAAGGTTGACACTGAGTCATTTTTTGGAATCGCATTGAATGCTTCTAC
>JAEORI010000195.1 GCA_016840965.1 Candidatus Thorarchaeota archaeon
ATCATATACTGAGTCTTTAGAGTCCCAGACAACAGCTCCCAGATTATGAACTAAGTTACCGCTTCCAATAATGAGAATTTTCTGTTCTCTAAGAAAATCGAGTTTACGCCCAAGCTCAAAATGATAACTCAGAGGTTTTGTATAATCAATGCTAAGCTGGAGTGTTGGAATGTCAGCCTCAGGATACATGTGTTTAAGTACAGACCAAGTGCCATGGTCTAGACCCCACGACTGATCGAGAGTGATAGTGTATTCCTTGATGGACCCGGATATCATTTTTGCTAGTTCCGGTGAACCAAGTGCTGGATACTGCTGCTTGTATAATGCAGGTGGAAATCCATAGAAATCATGAATTGTTCGTGGTTGTTTAACTGAAGTGACCATTGTTGACGATACATACCAATGTGCTGAGATACAGAGAATTGCATTTGGTTTTGGGATTGAATGTGCAATTACTCTCCAACCCTTTGTAAACTCATTGTCTTCATTTGCATTCATTGGTGAACCATGACCGATGAACAGGGTTGGCATCTTCTCTAACAAATTAGGTCAAACAAACTAGATTTCACTTGTTATAACCAGTAACTTAGGTGCAGAAGGGCGGAGTCAGTTCTGAAACTCAGTGGAAAAAAAACCGGAATATCCATATCCTCTCTTTATTGAATTAAACCATCGGGGGAATATTCGACTTGAAGTATAGTGTCGTCATCATCATCATGATACTAAGTCTTCTAGGTCTTTCAATGATCTACATACATACACAACCCGGAGCCCAAATTGAAAGAAAACGGGACCAGTTTACATATTCGCAACTTGATGATGACCCAATAATAATTGAGAACAATACAGAATTCGAAATCCAAGGATGGCCGGGAAATGGAACATCTTCAGACCCGTATTTGATAGAGAATCAGCGTATCCAAGCAATAGACGGTTATTATGGGTATTATGGGATTCATGTCTATTACACTGATGTCTTCTTTATCATCAGAAATTGCACAATTGTGACACCAGATCATTCCGCAGGTTACGCTATTCGCATGCTCAATGTGGCAAATGCAAGAATCGAGAATTGCAATGTAACGGTAGAGGAAACGGGATATGAGATATCCGAGCCATATATCTATGGGATATACATCTCCCAATCAGGCAATGTCAATGTTTCTAATTGTGTCGTGGAGGGAGTTACTTATGGCATTCAAACTCACAGAAGTACAGAATGCTCAATTAAGTATAACAAACTAATAGGGAGATATGGCATCAGAGTCATCATCTCAAATGAAACTGTTGTTCAAGAGAATAATGTTGTTGGTTTAGAAAACAGATACTCGCATACAGGCATTATGATCTGGGAATACCCTGTTAACTGCTCAGTGGTATCCAATAACATCACTGGCTTCAGGGCGTCTGGAATTCGACTTCATGCAACAAGAGAAGTTTTTGTTTCGAGAAATAATGTCACGCATTCAGGATATGGCATCTATCTTTCAATATCAAATACGTCCCAAATTCAATACAATAGACTCATAGATAATGACAAGGGAATTGTTGTAGATGATACATCTCACCACAATACGATATCCAACAATATTCTTGAAAACATTGATGACAATACATGGGACGATGGGTATGATAATGATTGGAGCTTCAATTGGTTCTCGGACTATGGTGGTGTTGGATTCTACATCATATCTGGCTCAGCAAAAACCATTGACACATCACCAAAGCCTACATCTCTACAAATCCCTAATTTCATCAACAAAATTATGATTCTATTCTTGATCAGTCTGATTCCACTTGGTGCGGCTGTTGGTTATTATATGAGGTATGAAGAGATTGATGAGGATAAAATGGGTAAGGAACCTGCTCTGTTCTTTATGGTTATTTCAATCCTGATTCCATTTGGAGTCTCTAGTTCTCCATTGCTAGACCCTTCAGTCCCCAATCTGAAATATGTTATATCTGATATTCTATTCACACTGGGAGTTTCCAGAAGTCCTGGAAATGATTGGGTTGTAAGTTCCATACTTTCACCAAATGACTATCTGTTTATTGTTTCAGGTCCATATCTTATTGGATGCGTTTTCTCAATTATTCTTCTCTTGGGATATCTTCGTAAGAAGATTAGTGAGAGAATATTCAGTGTTGTAATTCTCAGTATGATTGTAGTACTAATGCTGGTTGCTAATTTGGTTTCTATTTTACTAGTGCCAATAACACCCCTTCTTGCCCTTTCAATAGTCTTCTGGGCTACTAGAATGGGGTTGAATCAGGATGAAAAAAGTGAGAGTTGAAAAATGGAGTGGGCTTTAGGATTTGCTTACCTGTTCTTTGCTAGTTCGTAATGCTAGCCTAATCATTTCTTTGCTTCTATTTCAATTGACTGGCGATGACTCTCATTTTTCGCTCTCTTGCTGCTGGCGATATAACCCTATGAAATACGGGATGAGTCCTATTAATGCGAATGCCAAATTGAATGACCAAGGCAGAATGAAGTAAGTCATTATAACCAGGCCAATCGAGATCGTTACTGAACCCCATATCTCGATTGGGTTGCGGTATTGTCCGATTAGGCCTATCATCAATGCAATCAATGCAATAGACGCTATGATGAAAGAGCCAATCATGTCAAGGGCTGGAGTATATTCCCAGAGAGAAAGGAGCTGCAGGATTGCAGCTAATGAAATCAAGAGATTAAAACTGATGAGATATTTGTCCTCTTTCATTGCAGCCATAGAGGAGAGATCTACTTCTACAAGAAACTTGTGGAAAATAGGAGTCGGCTCTGGGGTTCTAGTCTTCAATATGTATGTTTTGGAAACTGAATCCTTTTCGCAGTAGTAGTGCCCCGATAGTTGACACCAGACCACTCAACACAAGCACTACAGGAATGCCAAAATTGGGAATTAGCCAACCAAATAAGGCAACTTGAGGTATTGCAGTTAACACTACAAGAGTAGGAAGTAGAGAGTAAACACCATTTCGAATTCTATTGGGAATAACATCAATCAATACACGTATCCATAAAATAGCTGCGACCGTGAAGAAAATGCCTCCAGCAAACCATACCGTGAGTATTAGGAGAATTGGCAGAATCGATTCATAGGGCACTTCAAGAAATACTATGTTCGTGAATGGAATAGTAAGATCAATCAGTTCAGAGGCGATTAGTGATGGAGGGAAAATAAGCATGATTATCGCGAAGAGCCAGAAGAACAATGCTCCTGAGGATTGAATGAACCTGAAACGAGGGATCCATTTTCCAGGCTCGAACCGTTTAGCCCAAATTCCTGATCGCTCCCAGAGAAATGCAAATACGACGAAGACAGTTGCCATCAAAAGATCCACTGCAAAGTCAGAGGTCAAATATTCATACAGGTATGGATACATGATCAGCTCAGCCCATGTGAATCCAATGCTCAGGAATAAAGTGTTTCCAAGAATGATGTACTTCAGAAAAGGACTGCTAATGACATGTCGAGCGCTCTCTCTCAGGAGTGAGAAGTACATAACTTCAACATCATCTGGTTGTTCAATCTCGGGTTTGATAGGGATATCACGAACAAGAACGACCGAAGCGACAGCAATCAGTGTACAAGCTATGGATTGTACTTGGAATACGAAAGCGCGTGCAACGAGTACCGCAATGATAGCTCCGGGCAGTATAGCTAGAGCGCGTGAAACCCTGAGGAGCATTGCCAGTTTCCCCATGAAGACACCATAATGCGTTTTATCTTTGTCCTCAGGTACAGCAAATTTGTAGTTGTTATCAAACCACGAATCAAGTGCTCCACTCTCTTGTGATGCAGCGACACCCATCAAGATATACACTACCAGAAACAAGCCAAATGGCGAACTATCAGTGATTAGAGAAACTATGTAAAAAGCAGCTGAATATGTAAGAAATGCTGATGCTAGTACCCAACGCTGGCCAATTAGGTCTCCAAGTGTGCCAGTGGGATAATCAAAAAGAGTCTGCACGACTTTCTGAACAATGATAAACACACCTGCTAGCGCCAAGCCGTTGATGTAGGAGCCATTCCCGAGAGCCTCTGCGATGAATATGAGGTAGAAGGTCGTCGAGATACTAACTGCCGCAGTCATTGATGTGGATAGTCCAAGAAAGGAGGCTGCTAGCTTGGTTACATCTGGTTTGTCTTCCTGTAGACCAAAGTAAGAAGTGATCCTACCCACACGCAATACCCCTATACTTTGTTAGATAGGTGCTTCCTAATATTTCGTACGCCTAAAAGAAGTGGAGCCGGCTCTGGGATTTGTACCCAGATAGAAAATCTAAATGGAGTTGGTAATTCCTTGACATATATCCAACACTCTTTCATCTAGGCGCAACGATCCATCCTGTTTGAAAGGAAATTTCTGACAAGCCACTGGTTTTATCTCGTGAATTGAACAGAGGTTTTCGTTCAAGAAAATACAATGTCCGTGGGAATCAAAACTTAACACATATTTCAC
>JAEORI010000196.1 GCA_016840965.1 Candidatus Thorarchaeota archaeon
ATATCAATATGGACAAGTGATGGATTTAATATAATTAATAATACAGCTTCTAGAAACACAAACTATGGAATCCTTATCCATCATTTTTCGGAATACAACAGGATCTTTGGAAACATAATTACAGACAATATCGGTGGGAATGGATATGATTACGAATCAGAGAATTCGTGGGATGATGGAATCTCTGTGGGGAATTATTGGAGTGATTACATTGGTCCGGGCCCATACTATCTTGATGGTCCCGGTAACAACTTAGACCACTATCCAACAGGACCAGCTGTCGTTCTATTCATTCATAGTGATGTCAGCTACCATCTAAATACAAATCCAACATTGACATGGGACTCCTTCTCCTCAGAACCAGATTATTTCATAATCTATAGAGATGGAGAGATCCACGACTCTGGGATTTGGGATGGTCTTGATGTTTCAACAAATGTTATTACAAATTCACTGGGTGTGTTCAACTACACACTTTTTGTAAATGGAACTTCTGGGGAGAATAAAACTAACACAGTCATGGTGACAATCTATGATAATCCTCCCACAATCGACTCACCGTTAGACCAGGGATATAACCTTGATACCATAGGGCACACTATTGTGTGGCATCCATCTGATTTCAATCCGTTTGGATATTATCTATACCAAAATGACAGCCTAGTAAAATCAGATAGTTGGAGTGGTTCAAGTATTCAAATTTCCATAGATGGACTACCAATAGGAGTCCATAATTTCATGCTAGTTGTTAATGATACAAGCGACAACAGAGCAAGTGACATTGTACGAGTAACCGTATGGGACACTGAACCATGGCTTGATTCACCCTATGGAGATATTGAATATATCGAAGGTACTTCGGATAATTACATTCACTGGGATGCATTAGATCTTAATCCAGCCAACTACACAGTTTATAGAAACTCTGCATTACTCACGCTAAATCCGTGGAATGGCGGGCCTATCTCATACAATGTTGATGGTTTGAGTATAGGGATTTATAATTACACTCTCAAAGTGATGGACACTAGCGGACAAACTGCATACGACACTGTCTTTGTAACTGTGTTAGCTGCTCCACCGGGACCAACAACAACTCCCACAACAACCACTACCTCCACGAGTAATGGTGGAGGTGGTACACTAGACTCTCTAATACCCTTAACAATTAGTCTTGCATCTATAGCTGTAATTATTGTGGTTTTGATACTTTGGAAACGAAAATGACAAATCACCACTAATCTCGAAGCGAACAGCTGGAATTGTACTAAAACAAGGGCAGCTTTCTGTTTCAATGAGTGCAGGTCAGAATCACTTTAGATAGAAATTACCATCAGCTGTTGCCCGTACTCGTCCTGAAACAAATACATTAATCTTTTGCTTCTTTTTTATTAGCTGGACTTTGAGTTTGCTAGGTCGATTCATCTCATAGCCCTGTTCTACCTCAATTACATCCCCAATGCTATGTGAAGGAAGAACATCATGATACTCAAGATAGGCACCGAGAGGACCAATTGCACTTCCAGTTGCAGGATCTTCAATTATACCAGATGCTGGAGCGAACATCCTTGCATGTGCGTTTGCGTCAGGATTGATTGTGTCAGTGCTAAAGATTAACACATCTTGCGAGATTTCACCTTCAAGAGCTTTAATAATTGAAGCAGGATTTGGTGTTGCCTTTTGTACTGAGGATAGAGATTTCAGAGGTACTATCAAGAATATATTCCCTGTTGAGACAAATTCCACTGGATAGTCCTCCGCAATTGAACTCTCGGACAAGCCTATTGCCTTCATTATTGCTTTAGGACTTTCAAGCTCATCGAGAAATTCAGGCGACTTTTGCTTCATGCGAATGATATCCTTTCCCAGAAACTCTACTTCAATTGGTCCAATTCCTAATTCCAATCGAAATCTCTCAATTTTAGGATCAACAATCTTTTTTCTCCTCAGAGCATAGGCTGTTCCTAAAGTTGGATGGCCAGCGAACGGAATTTCACTATGAGGCGTGAATATTCTAACCTTCGAAACACAGTCTTTCTTTTTTGGTTCAAGTACGAATGTTGTCTCAGAGTAATTCATTTCCCTGGTGATGCCTTGCATTTCATGATCTGTCAGGGCACTATTTGCTTCAGCATGCCAAAAGGTCGCAAGTTGGTTGCCACTAAAATCATACCTTTTGTCAACAAAAACTGATGTTTGTAAAAACGGAATGCTCCTCATCCTTAATCACAACTTATGCTAATTGGATTCTTTACCTGATAAATGATGAGGCATATTCAAAATCCCAGTAGAAGACATGTCATTTCATTTTAGGATATGATGAGGTTTAAAGGTGACATGTACAAAAATGAACTCAGCTCGTAAAGTGGCATTCATAAGAGTGAAAGAGTTCTAGCAATCCAGGAGTGCTGCAAATGTTTGCTTTCAAATCTGAACAAAAAACTCTGGAAATTGGTGGCGTTCGAATTGGAGGTCAGATAGGAAGAGTTCCCACTGTCCTTATTCCATCCATTTTCTACACGAAAGACCCTCTCGTAATCAAAGCTGAAACTGGTGAAATTGATAAGACTGCAACCGAGAGGCTTCTTAGTATGCTCCATGACATATCTGAAAGGACTGGTCTAGGCTCTATGCTAGATGTTGTTGCAACGACCAGTGAAGCCATGGAAAAGTACCTACAGTATCTTGTCGACATGACAGAGTTTCCTCTATTAATCGATGGATCTGACTCTCTTGAGGTCAACACGGCAGGAATAAGATTTGCCAAGGAAGCAGGATTCCTTGATAGGGTCATCATCAACTCATTGACTCCAGATACAAAGAGTGAACTGTATAAGGTCGTTAAAGAAACTGGCTTAGTAAACGCATTACTTCTAACATTCAACTCAGACTCAGTAATCTCTGTTTCAAAACGAGTTCAGGTTGCAGATACTCTTATTGAAAAAGCTCAAGCATCAGGAGTCTCGAATATCTTAATTGATACGGGAGTCATGGATCTTCCAACTTTGGGCATTGCATGCAAGACACAGCAGATTTTGAAAGACAAACATGGTTATCCTGTAGGCAACGGTGCTCATAATGCAATAAGCACATGGAAAGGGCTTGTTCCTAAATTCGGAAAAGAGGCAAAGAAACCTGCACTAGTTGGATCAAGTCTTGTTCCAGTGGCTCTTGGAGCTGATTTTGTGTTAATGGGACCAGCCAAAGATGCGCCTATTGTTTACCCGTCAGTTGCGATGGTAGATGTCGCTCTTTCAGGAGTTCTCATTGAGGAAAGGATACGCCCTGATAAACCACACCCACGATATCTTGTAAGTTAGCAATTTAGAGAAACAGTTGCTTTGATGGCATTCCTATTATTAATCAGGTGCTTGAGATTGCGAGATAAAAATGGTGATAGAGGAAACAAAAACGGAGTTAAAATCTAAGAGAAGACTGGTTCGAGGTCTATACATCAGCCTATTCGTCATATCCACTTGCGCAGTTTCAGTCATTCTCTCCATAAGAGGATATATTCCATTCGACCCTCTAACTGGCCTTGTTGCAGGTTTATTTGCAGGATTTGCTCTTGTTATTTTCCAATTGACTTATGTCAATTTCATAGTGAAATCAAGTTGGAGGATAAAGAGCAAGCCAATTGATTGAGCACTTCTTAGTCAGAGTAAACCTACAGAATAACAATAATGAAATACTCCCATATTCCACATACAATCGTCTATGATGGTAGAACTTGTCTTTGGGGAACTAGCTCTGCTTGACATTAGCATGGCTATTACCACCGGACTGATCGTTTCATTGGTTCTTTCGACAGCTTACTATATGGCAGCCTCGGGTATGCCAAAATGGAAGCCTCGAAAACTAGTTCACATCATCATGGGTACAGTTATCGCAATGACAGTGGTTGCATATTCAAATCTAAGTGGACCAGCACTCGCGGTGGGAATTTTTCTGACAATCCTAATGTACGCTTGGGCTCACAAGAGTGAACTGCTTTGGGAACTACTCATCGCTGGAAGTCGAGAAAATGAATCTAGGCTCAATACTTTCGCAGCAGGGTTTATGGGACTTGTATCATGCGCAACTGTCTTCCTAGTTTTCTTCTCAAGGCCTGAGATATTTGTTGCCTCAATCCTAGCAGTTTCGTGGGGTGATGCTGCAGGAGAGGTAATTGGTAGACCTTTTGGTGGAAAGCTCTTTAAAATCAGATATCGAAACAAATCAGTAGAGGGAAGTATTGGTGTCTTTATCTTTACCACATTGTCAGTCATAGCTTCTTTGGTGATCTTCTCACCTGACACAGTTATCTTCAACGTTTTGCCCAATATTCTAGTTATTGCAATAAGTTCTACAATTGCAGAATTTCTCAGTATTGGATGGACTGACAACTTCTTCATTCCGATGGTTACAGCTTTTGCTATGTGGTGGTTTCTCTTTCCAGGAATCGTATTGTTTCCAATCTAGACGAAAGCGATTATCCCCAATCGCTGATTCGCTCAATCCCAGACTCGCCCAATTCACAGACTAGCTTGAGTTCAGCAAGAATACCTGACCAGCCAATATCGTACCCAACTACCGCTTCTGGTGACTTAAAGCCAAGGTGATGAAGAGTGACAAGTGTATGTTCATTCACCTCTTCAAACCGCACATTGACCAAGGTTTCAGGTTCATCACCATGTACCCAAGAGAATTCCAGTTCTCTATCTGGAACCATTTTCTTGAAGACAACAGGACCTCGACCTTCTGCCCACCAGGTATAGATTCCAGCATATTGGCGGTCAACCACAGGGTGATCTGCACGAATGAAGTGCTTCAACTTCTCAGGGTTGGTCCACACATCAAAGGGTAACGAAGGTGGCGTCTTACAAATAACACTCAGTCGTACATCAACGGGATCGTAGCGTGTGATTCGGAGTGGGTGATAGTCCGAATAATTGAATCTAATTGCAGGAGCCCTGAGCTCAACTGCGGCTTTAAAATTCGCCAACAAAAGGTTCCAATGTTCAGGTAAGTGATAGTTCCTAGCTGAAACCGGCACAGCTCCATGGTTAACTTGGATCATTGTCCCAGGTCCAATAGGATTGAATCTTATGACAAGAAGAGTGTCTACACCCATGATTCTCCAGGAGAGGAGAAGGACCTTACGTTCTTTCACTTCCTTGATATCCCAGTAGTTAGCAAGCTCGGGAGTCGTAGGAGCGTGCGGACCAAGAAATCTGATTGTACCACCCACTCGAACATCTGCACTGATTTCATCGCCTAGCCACTGAAGCATGATGATGGGATCTAAGAATTTCTCCCAGACTTCCTCCAAAGGTCTGGAAACACGAATTCGCAAATGAATGACAGGGAGGACATCTTCCTTCTGCTCCGCCACTTTCCTCTACCTCGTGTATTGATTTCTGTTGTCATCAAGCCTTATCTTTCTGATGGTGAATACTTTTTCCATAATTAATGGATACAGATTCTCATTTCAATGAACCCCACTTTATAGTCATTGCGTTTCAATAATCAAACTCATGATTCAATCACTAGAGAATGCTATCAGACGAGAAAGCTTAGGAATTTGTGTATGTTTCTGAGATTTATCTGCAAAGAAGAAATAAGCAGATGATTCAAGCAATAGCGTGTTCTCGCGAGGCAGGAAATTATGAAAAACCACCTAAAACTACTAGGAATTCTATTTGTTCTTTTGTGGATCATCCCATGGGTTGTACCACTCTCCGAGGTTGGCCTGATTCAGAGGGAGGTATCTACAATTGCAGAAACAGACACAACTCGTGTCGAGTGGAGAACAAATCTGTTTCCGAATCCGGGTTTTGAGTTGTGGTATGATGACACTAGTCCAGCAAGCATCTCATCAGGATTCACGACAGAACATTATGCATATTATGAAACAGACCCAACTTATGTGAACGAGGGGGCACGTTCGTTTGTGCTTCAAGCACGAGCATTGAATCCTACTGATTACTCAGAGGCTGTATTGAGGAGGTCATCATGGTCATCATGGAACAATCCAACAAATCTTACTCTCAAATTTGATTGGTTTATTGATGAATTACCAAGCGCAATTGATAATAATTATCTGCGTCTAAGAGTGAGATTTGCAGCCCCAGGAGAAAGAAATCTCTACTATTATTTTGAAAGTCAAAATACAGTCCTTACAAATAGTTCCAATAACTGCTATTACCAAATCTCAGGTCCAAAACAGACTTGGAATGTATTTGATAGAAATATGACGGAGGACTATTTCGAGGCTTTTGGAACATATCCTACATACCAATTCTACACATTTGAAATTCAGCTACTTTGCAGCACAACAGCATATTGCAGAGCATATTTTGATGATGTCTGGCTTGTAAATGGTACAACTTTCATTGGAGGAAGTGTTTCCAATGGTAATTTCGAATCAAATAGTATTTGGCAAACTAGTCTGAACAATGATCCAGCTTTGATTAGCAAAAGTACAATGCGTCAAGAGGGAGAATTTAGCCTAAATGCAACTGTAATATCAAATGGAAATATTAGCTACGCTCAGTTTGGCACCTACAACAATATTAGGTCTTCAAATCTGAACCCAGATAGACTTAGTTTTCAATGGCGAATAGATGAAGTTGTATCTGCTTCTGTAAATACCTATGCCTATCTGAGAGTCTACTGTAGGAATGGAACAGAGGATGCTGAGTTCTATCTCACCTATGCTCTTTTCTATATGGGGGACTCCATTCCTTACCAAACCTATGGAGGACAAGAACTCACTGCAACAGGATTCAATGTGACAAACCAATGGCATACCTTTGACAGAAGTATATGGTCTGATGTAATTTCAGTTAATGTGACAGACTTCATTATTATTGATGAGATTGAAATTGAGGTATACTCACGAGACCCGGGTGCTCGCATTACAATCCTGTTTGATGATATTTCTCATATCACATCGGCTTTGAGTGATATGGGCTATGAAGACCAACAGCATGTAGGAGATGAAATATGGACCTGGAATCTTGGTGACAATCCAGCACCAAACTACACGGTGACTGATGTTGCATACTCAGGTTCTCGAGCTGCAAGACTAGCGTTAGCAGATGGAGAGTATTTCGAAGGACAGCAGTATCTCGAGCAATACAAAATCAATGAAAACACTGATGTTTGGTTAGACCTTTTCTGGCGCATTGAGGATTGGTCTGAGGATGCATCTAATCTCTTGTATATTGAAGTCTACTTTGAAGAGCAGTCACTCGCCTATATTTTAGCAAATAGTTCTGCTGTTCCAACAGGAAATGGATTTGATGCATTTATCCTTGTACCAGGGTATAATTCTCAAGGCGTATGGACTAATCTACAGAGAAATATTTTCAATGACTATCATTCAGCTTTTGGTGTAGAACCTGACACAAATCTATACAGTATCATATTGTATGGCGAAGCAGACTTTGGAGGACAGATTGAAGTTCTCCTTGATGATGTCTATCTATACAATGATCCTGCACCCAAAATTGAAAGCATATTCATAACACCAACTATTGCTGATACGGATGTCAATGTATCAGCTCAGGTCTATGATCCAAGCCTTGATTCTGTGACACTTCACTACCAAATTGGTACTGGAGCATGGAACGAGGTTGCAATGATAGATACTGGAGATGGTTTCAATGCTACAATTCCTGGTGAATCAGTAGGCACACATGTAGAACTCTATGTGGAAGCTGTAGATGACTTTGGACAGATTTCACAGAGCACTCAGGTTGGTTATACGGTGACCGACATTGATGTACCGCCACCTATGGATTTACTACCATTACTACTGACGGTTATTGCAATTACTGTTGCAGGAGTTATTATTGTAGTATATGTCTTCGTTATCAAACCCAAGCAGAAAGCAAGCTAGAATTAAAGCCCAGTCTCAGTTACTGGGCGTTTCCCTTTTTCAAACCTTAAGAAAATAGCTTGATGACAAGTGTAATATCCTAAGATTTGCATAATCTACGTGGTTGAAGAGAATCATTTTATGGGGAAATACTACTTTAGAGGAAGAGGTGGAGAGGAAATGAAGATACGGGTTCTTGTAATAGATGATGATGAGGACCTTCTATTCCTCGCTGGTAAATTCCTTTCTAGAGAAGACGAACGCATCCAGCTCATTTCTGCAACCACAGATCAAGAGGCTCTAAGATTAATTGAGGAAGAAGAGTTCGATGCAATCGTTTGTGACCACTTTCTTGGTCATGATAGCATGACTGGATTAGAGTTGCTAGAATGGGTTCGTGAGTTTAATCCACACATTCCGTTCATCATCTTTACAGGACGAAGCCAAGAAGCTGTGGCTATCAGAGCATTGAATCTTGGTGCAGATTACTACTTGAAAAAAGATGCAGAGGAATTTAGAGAGTTATTTTCACAATTAGCAAATAGGATAGTAACTGAAGTAGAGGCAAGGCGACAGGAAGAAGCAGTGGAAGCTGCACACAATGATCTTGAGAGAAGAGTTGAAGAAAGGACAGCAGAATTGGAAAGGGCAAATGAACAGCTTGCTCAAGAAATAGCTGAAAGACAGAGAGTAGAAGATTCACTATTACTACAACGTGACCTTGGAAATACTTTATGTAAAACTGAAAACATGACTGATGCACTTGATAAAATTCTGAAAGCTGCTGTGCAGTTGGAAGGCATTGATACAGGAGGGATATTCCTAGTTGATGTCAAAACTGGAGAAATCAATTTATCTAAAAATAAAGGGATGTCCGTTCAATTCTTGAAGAGTATTCTTGGAGAAGATAAGAGTTTCGAAGTAGTAGAACCAATCTATGTTTCAAAGTCAGAAATTAAGGGTAAGTTAAAGAAAATTTCTGAATATGAAGACCTTACAGCTTTGGCAATTCTACCAGTTTTGTACAATGGCAAAACCGCTGCAATACTTAGTTTGGGATCGCATACACAAGATGAGATACAGACAACTGAAAGACATTCCTTGGAAGCAATAGCTATCCAAGTTGGAGCGTACATGGCAAGAGAAAAGGCACAACAGGCTATTATTGAATCACATATAGGAATGATACGATTATTCGATTCATTCCAAGACATACTCCTCATAGTTACCGAAGAAGGGCATATTCTCCATGCAAATAATACTGCAAGTCTTAAACTTGGCGTTGGAAGCAGTTCATTAGATGGAAAAAGCATTCTAGATTTTTTCGACAATAGAAGAAAAAAAGATGTAACTAAGGTTCTGCAGAGAGCCTTGAAAGGAGAAATAGTGACAAACGATTTACCTCTCAAGAAAATAGACGGAAGTCCACTAAATGCAATTACCAGAATCGTAGCAGGTAAATACTCCGGTGAAGATGTATTATTTATCGTAATTCGAGAATAGGAAAATTGAATTTTCCATAAATTCTTAAATTATCCAATAATCATATATGGATTAGCGAAATTAACAAAATAAGCTAAGGCGTGGGTTCGCTTGAAAGCGATAAAAGGAATGTAGGTGCGATGTAATGAAATCCAATAACGGTTTCCTTAAAGGTCCAATCACACGACTCTTTGAAAAGGTGGCAAAATGGATAGGCTTATCCTCTAATGCAGGACCAGTCCTTGCAGCTCTTGTCATGGAAGGTTATGAAACCGGTAATCGAATGAGTTCTGATGACATCTGCAAGGTCACAGGATATTCTCGTGCGAATGCAGGTTTGATTATCTCACAGTTAGAGGCTCTAGGTGTGATTGAGGGACAAAGAGATTACGATCAGACTGGTCGTGGAAGAAAACGAGTACTCTATTCAATTGATGGTAGATTTGAAGATGTCTTTAACCTAGGTGCCATGGGTCTCTTAGACAGACTCGGAGCTATGATGAAGGATATTCATACAATTGAAGATTTGAGGAGTGGACGAAGTGATGGTCTAAGTCCAATGCTCAAGGACATTAGTAAGGTAATTCAGAAAAGAATTGATTCGCTTGAGGTCACAACATCTGCAAAATTAACTGCTAAATAATCTGAGGGTTATTCAATTCTTTTCCATTCGCATCAAAGTAACGATTGCTTCGCCATCGAGAACTACGGACTTATCTTGATTGATGCAGGTAGTTCGCAAGGTGATTCGTTCTTTCTCGTCATCTTTTTCAATAACCTCAACTCTTGCAGAGATTTTATCATTGATTTTTACTGCTTTTCGAAAACGCATCTGCTGACTCAAATAGATTGTACCTGTACCTGGAAGCTTCATGCCAATTACATTGCTAATTAGAGCGGCGGTAAGAATTCCATGTGCGATACGACCACCAAACATTGTTTGTTTTGCCCATTCGTCGTTGAAGTGAAGAGGGTTGTAATCACCACTCAAATCACCAAAAGTCTGGATATCTTGTTCTGTGATGGTGTGTTCAACTTCAGCAGAATCACCAATTCGAATATCTTCATATTTAGCTACTTTCATTTCTGAATCAACCTCTGGAATACTACGACTCAGCTAATCAATTATGTCTTAGGGTCTATTCGTCAAGCAATTCTGTTAGATATTGTGAGGAAATAGTTTGCGGAGGATAAACCCAAAAGACATGAATATGCTAAATGGTGGCTTTCTATTTGAAGCGATTTAGCCATCAGACGTGTTTCATCAAGAAAGAGGAATCATTCATTGTCTAATAATTCACCGAATCCGAATCATAAGACTCATACGGAATTGCTTAGTACAAGAATGCTCTTGGATGCATTGAATGATGCATTTGGAATCATAAATAGCGATAGCATTTTTACATATGTTAATCAGAGATTTGCAGACCTTCTTCATTATTCAGTTGACGAGATGGTAGGTCAACCAATCACGAATTTTGTAGACGATGAGAATCTCTTTATCTTGCAGAATAACATAAGAAAGAGGCACGAGGGTCTCTCATCCCAGTATGAATTGGAATGGAAAGCAAAGAATGGCAAGAGAGTGCAGACCATAGTTTCAGGTTCGCCACTTCTAGATGAAGAGGGGAATCATCAGGGATCATTTGCGGTGGTAACTGATATCTCATGGCGAATTGCTATTGAGAAGAAGTACAAACTACTTTCTGAGCACTCACTTCAGGGACTGGCAATAATTCAAAACAACAAGTATGTTTATGCCAATCCTGCCTTTGCATTTATGGTTGGATATACAGTAGATGAAATAGTAGCTATGTCATATGAGGAGGGTTGGAATCTAGTTCATCCTGATGATAGAAAATACCTGCTTGGTCTTTTTAGTGATAGACGTGCTGGAAAGAAAATACCAATGCCATATGAATACCGATTCGTTAGGAGAGATGGCGCAATTCGCTGGGTGCAGGAGTTTTCAACTGAGATTGAATATCAGGG
>JAEORI010000197.1 GCA_016840965.1 Candidatus Thorarchaeota archaeon
AAACAGACAAAAAGCAAGGTGACAATACCATGGTAACTTACGAGGGTTTTGATTTCCCTGATGATCTATACTACACTGAGGATCAGATCTGGGTCAAGAAGGAAGGAGGCAAGGTCAAAATTGGCTTTACAACCTTCGGAATGGACCTAGCTGGCAAAATCAAGTTCGTCAGACTGAGACCAGCTGGCAAAGCTATCGCTGCAGGGCGTAGCATTGGTACTTTGGAATCAGGAAAATGGACTGGACCGGTAAAGGCTCCCGTTGGAGGGACCATCACCGAAATCAATGAAGCACTCAAGGATAATCCTGGACTACTAAATGATGATCCCTATGGTGCGGGTTGGGTTGCAGTTCTTGAACCTGACAACTTGGATGCAGATCTTGCAAACCTTCAAGGCGCAGCAGGACTAGATGCCTGGGTCAAGAAGGAATTTGCAGAAAAGAAAGCTGCATAACACATGGAATGAAGGGCCGGGTTTCCGGCCATCATCCTTTCTTCTTTTATTTTCTACGAGCGAGTTCACGTCTCAGGCCAATTGCTGCATCGTATATAATCTCAGGCGGCGCTAGCTCATAGAGTAAATTTCGCGAATATCCCGACTCGAAAACGATGCTTTGGAAAATGAGGGTCTGCAAGCTTTTTTCAATATCATTTCTAGCAAATTTGACACCAAGCTCTTCGCATTTGACCTCAACAAGCTCATTCAATGTCTGGCGGTCTATGTAAGTTTCTGTCTTGTAACGCATCAGATGCTCACTCATGGCTTCTAAAACTAAGAGTGTCATGTAGTCATTCATGCTTATGGTTTCTATAAGGTCCATGTAGTCGTTGTCATGAGCAAAGGATGTTATGGACATGGTTGCACTCCGCACTGCATCCGAGTCGATCTCTTGACCACTTGATGCCATAGGCCAAAGAGCTTTCAATGCTTCCACAGTTGTCTTTGGTTTTGATGCATCAAACTCTACAACTAGGTCGGTAATGTACCGAACTATTTCTTCAGTAAGTTGATGAGGGAATGTGTCTTCGACTCGCATCCTGACAATGTCATACAACTGTGACTGTGTGTAAGTATCTAGGGGGATCTCAAAATCATACGACATATGCGTTGCTGGAAGTTTTGTCAGAAGTCGATAGTCATGACTGTTGAGAACTCCAATTGTACTGGCTTGTATTTCCTTGGACAGTCTTGCCAATTTCGTGTAGACATCTTCATTTGTTTCATCAATATTGTCGATGACAAACACCGTTCTTTTGTCGGTTGACGCAGCGGTTCTCTTGAACTGCATCCATAGTATGTCACGATCAAAGGCCACAGTGATGGGTTTGCCCGTTTCAAGGTGTATCTTGTCATTCAGTTCAGAAACAATCTCTAGGGTGTCCTTGTGTTTAGCATCAACATATACAGTGTGGGAATTGAATTGTTCAGGCACAAGCTTGGTAAGAAAATACCGCGAGAAAACAGTCATTCCCACCCCTGAAATCCCGTGCACCAGGGTGTTAATACCATACTCGTCCTCAAAGGAATCTCGATATACTCCATTTATGGTACCAAGTTCACGGTCTCTGTGTAAAAGTCTTTCAGGCACGTAATATGGGTCAAATAACCCCTTAGGGCTGCGATGTGGTCTGACCATTCTCATCACAAATTGGTCTCAGAAACAGTATTTAAACACCTGTCTGAGATGCCCGAAAGTATTCAGCATAAAACTCCCCTATAGCAAGTGATATACATACAGATGAAACGCTTGCTCATTGGTGTTCATAAATGACTATCATCGTTTTAGCAATGCATGGTGCCCCTCCAAAAGATTTCCCTCGTCCTGAACTCATGGAATTCTTTAGACTACATATGGCTCTTGAACAGGGAGCGGAGAAATTTCCTTTACCGATGCAGCAGAAACATGATGAGCTCAATGAGAAGATACGTAGATGGCCCAGAAGTCATGAGAATGATCCATTCTGGGATGCTTCACATAGACTCGCTGAAGAACTGAGCAGAATCACAGGAAATGATGTGCTCGTCGGATTCAATGAGTTTTGCAGTCCAAGCATAGACGAAACCCTCGAACAGGCTGTTCTTTCAGGTGCACAGGATATTATTGTTATCACGCCAATGATGACTCCTGGTGGTGAACATTCAGAGATTGATATACCTGACTCAATTAAACGAGCCCAAGAACGTCACCCAGAAGTGTCTTTTAGATATGCCTGGCCTTTTGAATTGATAGTTGTCGCGAAATTCTTGGCTGAGCAACTTTCAAACCATTGAACCCAGAACCTCGTTGCACTCCTTCGAGAGTAGGAATGGATTAAATCCTTGACCGATTATTGTTCTTATCTCTTCAAGCCGCTTCTTCTTGAGTTCGTCAGAATAGGGCCATTTGTGTTCTGGTTTTGGTGTAATTCCATTAGCTTCACATAGGTCAACAATGGCAAGAACAGTATCCAACATTTCCTGTCCGCTCTTATCTTCCGGCTTAATCTCTCTAGAGTGAAGGATGAGGCCATATGTCGGAGTATTATCTCCCAAATACCATTTACTTGGACCATGTCCATACTTCGCAAAGGGCGTCATGCCATTATCAATAAGGAGTGCATTGACCATGTCTAGACGATCTTGAAGATGGAGTAGGCTATCACCATGGAATCCATACCCCTCAAACAGAGCAACTTGAATCCCCACTTTTGGATTTCTCTTTGGAAGTTTTAACCTGATATCCTTCATTTTTGCAAGACCCTCTTTGTCGAGAGGCTTGTAGTCTATGATGTCTTTCATATCAGATTCATAATCCGCAGGAAAGTCTACGATGAGCAAGGGCGGATTCAAGTTCTCTCTAACATCAATATGTGCTGATGTGATTGCCTCACCATATCTCACTGGACTCTTTCTTTCAATCATCTCTGTGAGTGCACGACCAAGTGCATTGCATTCCTCGAACTCTGCAACGCCTCCAACTAGTGTTTCTTTTATTTGAGGGCCAATTGACAATCGCAATTCAGTGATGAATCCGAGGGTTCCATGAGAACTAGCAACATCATGGATTGACATACCAATCTTATTCAGATGAGTTTCCAACTCTGGGTCATTACTCTTGACGCCATTCGTGTCGATTGTTAGAAGCCTGCCATCGTATAATACCATCTTAACACGAATAGTACTGTCTCGCATTGTCCCATTAAACCAAGTATCATTTCCACCACCATCTGTCGAGAGAATCCCCCCTACAGTGGCAATGTCTCTACTGCTCGGCGCAATATAGAACCGCATACCCATAGGTGCTAAGAATTCGTTTATCTTATCAGGTGTGATTCCTGGCTGTACATCTATGTATCCTTGATCTTTCGATACAGCTAATACTTCTTTCATCTGTAGACTGCTAATCATCAATCGTTCATCATTTCCGCCTGTGCACGCTCCGCTGAGACCTGAACCGCCACCTTTGGGAGTCACGGACAGTCCATTGCTATTTGCGTGTTTTATTGCAGCAATGACCGCTTGCTCAGAACGAGGATAGTATACGCCCTTAATTTTTCGGAAGTTGAGCTTGTAGTACATACTAGCGTTTGCACCTATTACGACATCTCTGATTCTCATTTACTGAGCACCTCCTCGTAGTGCATCTGATAGCAGTTCAACAATATCTTTGGTCTTCAGATCCTGTCCAAGAAGCTGCTCCCGACACGAAGGACAAGCTGTAATGACTGTTGTATTCTTCACGCCTTCGCGTGCTGCTCGTAACTGGATGACCTTATCACTAAGGTTAGGATCTGTCATCCTCAAGAGACCTCCTCCACCGCAACAGGATAGGTCCATCTCTCGAAACTTGACTCCCATCTTGTTGATGACTGATCTTGGTTCTGTTTTAATCTCAAGAATCCGATGAAGTTCACAAGGATCATGATATGAGAACTCTTCAGTCTGGTTATATTGTGGGATTTTTTCTAATTTCTTGTCAAAGAACTGTGTATGGTGTAATGCCTGAGTATTCTCAAGATTGTGATGTTCTCTCAGCTGAATTAGACAACCTGGACAACAAGTGATGACATTCTTTGCTTTTGCAGATTCAATGACCTGCTTGTTGTGGTTTCTCAACTTCTGTGCACCTTCGTCATCTCCCATAAGATAAAGAGGGTGTCCACAACAGAATTCCTCTGAGCCCATGACTAGATAGTCAACTTCAAGTTTTTCCAGTGTCTTAAAGAGTGACCGCAGTACATCAATCTGACTGCCTCGGAATGACATCAGACATCCGAGAAATACCATTACCTCTGCAGTTTTTCCCTTTTCGTAAACTCTATCCTCGAGTCCTGGAATCTCGTCCTCAAGTTCGTCAAGCCAGTAGATTGCTCTATCCTCTGCAGCAAGTCCATAGATGTTCTTCACATTTGAGAGTGCATTCTTTAGTGGGTCAAGATATGCAAACTCTTCAGGTGCGGTTTTTATTGCCTTAGCTCTTTGCTCATGCCAAATCTTCAAAAGGTCTACACCAGAAGAGCAGGTCTCTTCACAACGCCCACAAAGGGTACATTCGAATAGAAGTCGTCTGAACTCCTTGGCAAGTTCCTTATCATCTTCAATTTGATCCATTACCTGTAAAAGATACGCTTTTCCTCGTGGTGAGAACTGTTCCTCACCTGTCGCGTCAAACATAGGACAAAACTGCAAACAAGATCCGCATCGAACGCATTTGTCGTAGGACATTTCTGATTCTCCGGAGGTTTCAATGAATCGGTTACATAATATAGGGAAGCTCACCGAGTTCGATGAGTTGAATTTTCAATTCTTAATAATGTAGCGCAATGTAGTTTTGTTATTGAAACAAGATACACAAGCTGATTGCGGCAAAAGAGAGAAGATGTCCTCCCATTCAGAAACGGGAGGACGATTTTTCGAATTTCTAGATGGGTGCTTTAGGAATGAAGCCTTTCTCATATAGAATCTCAGAAGCTCCACGCGCTTGCCTGATGATTTTCTCTGCATGCTTGTAGAGATCTTTCCTCTCCCAGTGTTTCTTGGCGATGCCTTGCTCAATGGCTTTCATACCAACTGCTGTAGCTTCAGCTGGATAGAGTTCCCATTGATCCATTGTTGGAATGACTTTCCGGACATTGGCTTCCTTAGCTCCAAGGTCTGCTAATGCTTGAGCCGCCGCAATACACATCTCATCTGTAATCGTACTTGCTCTCACATCGAGGGTTCCGCGAAAGATTCCTGGGAATCCAAGTGAGTTATTTATCTGGTTTTCAAAATCGCTACGACCAGTTCCAACAATTCGAGCACCTGCATCTTTTGCATCCCATGGCCAGATTTCAGGCAATGGGTTGGCACAAGCATAGACGATCGAGTCCTTAGCCATCTTGGAAACCCATTCCTTCTTTATCGTGCCTGGTACTGGTGTTGATGCTGAAATGAGTACATCCGTCCCCCCAATAACTTCGCCAAGGTCACCAGTATGTCGTTCTGGATTTGTTTTCTGAGCTAAGTCGTACTTGAAGGTGTCATAGTCTTTTTCCTTCACGATATCATCTCGGTCTGCATATATTGCACCTTGGCTGTCTACCATGATGATGTTCTTTGGATCAACTCCAGCAGATATCAATAGATATGCAGTACGGGTGTTGGCTGCTCCAACTCCTAGAAGAGCCACAGAAATATTTTCAATATCTTTCTTAACGACATTCAAACCCCCTAATACCCCTGCAAGCACAACCGTCGCTGTTCCCTGTGCATCATCGTGCCAGACTGGTATTTTGACATCGGGGTCGTTTCTCAGTTCCTCAAGAACCTTGTAGCACTTTGGTTTGGAAATGTCCTCAAGGTTGATCCCTCCAAATGATGGCTGAAGGAGTTTGACAAATTCAATGATTTTGTCAGCATCTTTTGTATCAACGCAGATTGGCCATGCATCCACGCCACCCAAGTATTTGAAAAGAATTGCTTTCCCTTCCATCACAGGACCTGCAGCAAGTGCGCCGATGTCACCAAGTCCTAGTACTCGAGTACCATCGCTTACAACAGCCACCATGTTGCCCTTATTCAGATGCTCATAAGCCATCTCTGGGCGTTCTTTGATGTCCAAGCATGGTTTGGCCACACCTGGAGTATACCAGATAGCAAAATCTGAGAAGTCGCGGACTGGACATTTACCTATGCTCATGATCTTGCCCTGATAAAATGGGTGAAGGACCATAGCATCCTTTCCGGGTTTCTCAGCCTTCTTCTTCAACTCTTCAACAGAGAGTTTTTTTTCAGACATAATGTGAGCCCCTTTGCCTCATTCAGACGAGCTATATTAGCACGTCACGCAGGTTGGGGCTGCTCAAACCCCCGATTAAAGTCTATGCTTTCTGGTGAAAACAAGAAACCACATCATTGCATTGATAAAATAAATGACCTATGGATTAGTATGCCAGGAGTCGGTGATGAATTTCATAGTGCTACAAAGTATGAACGTGGAAAACTGCCAGCGCACAGACTAGACTGGAGTACAAAACCGCCAACCTATAAGAAATATCCAAGAGCCGAGAAGGTTAGCCTTCCTTCACCAGTTGAACAAGGTGGACCTGCTCTTTGGGAGGTGTTGCAAACACGGCGAAGTGTTCGAGCATACCGGAGAGATCCTCTCACTCTTGAAGAGCTCTCACAACTTCTTTGGGCGACTCAAGGAATTACCGGATCAATTGGTGAGTATAAACTTAGAACTGCTCCTTCAGCTGGTGCGCTATACCCCATCGAAACCTATCTTGCGATCAATCGAGTTGATGGTCTGAAACAGGGCTTATATCACTATGATGTTGAAACTCATCAGCTCGATCTCCTTAGGCTTGGTGATTTCTCACGCGAGGTGAAAGCAGGCGCACTGGACCAGCAGATTGCTGAGCATGCGGCAGTGGTCTTCATCTGGAGCGCGATTTTTCAGCGGTCAAAATGGAAATATCTCCAGCGAGCATATCGTTATATTTTCCTAGATGTTGCCCACATAGCTCAAAACCTTGCATTGGCTACTGAAGGACTTGGAATTGGGAGTTGCCAGATTGGAGCCCTATATGACGATTATCTGAATGATTTATTGGGATTAGATATAGTTAAAGAGAGTGTCATCTACATGAGCAGTGTTGGAAAACCAATTAGGACCAAAAATTGATACTACAGCTTCAGTCCCCAATGGTTCACAATTTGCTCAGCATGCTGACTGTACTTCACTTTCTCGAGTCCTTCAGAGCCTCCAAAGATAGCTTCGATTTTTCCGTCTTCACCGATTAGATATGTGATTCGTTTGACACCCATTCCAAGGATATCCAGCCTGCTGTATGCATGATAGAGTTTCGCTATAGAAAGATCTTCATCCATCAGGATATTGAATGGGAGGTTGTATTTCCCTCTAAATTTCTGATGGAGTTCAGCGGAGCCTCCTGAAATTCCAAATATTGGAATCCCTGACCCTTCGAATAATTGGTAGCTATCACGAATAGAACAAGCTTCAGCTGTGCATCCGGGTGTGAAATCTTTTGGATAGAAATAGAGTACTATTTTCTTTCCTCTGTATTCACTGAGTTTGAATCTCTCACCTTCGTCGTCTACGGTTTCGAAATCTGGAGCTTCGTCGCCAATCTGTAGCATTACAGGTCCCTCTACAGTTTGAGTTTCCAGAAACCGATGACCTGATTCGCATGGTTCTTGGTATTGACCTTCTCGATTCCCTCTGGGCCACCAAAGATCCCCTCAATTTTTCCTTTTTCATCTATTAGGAAAGTTGTTCGTTCAATACCCATGTACTCTTTCCCATACATGCTCTTCTTTTGGTACACATCATAGAGTTTAGCAATCTCAAATTCCTCATCCATAAGCAGGGGAAAGGGCAGGTTGTTCTTCTCTTTGAAACTCTTGTGCGATTTCTCTGTTCCACCACTGACACCAAATACAGGGATGTTTGACTTCTCAAAAACATTGTAGCTATCACGGATGGAACATGCCTCAGCTTGACAACCAGGAGTATTGTCCTTAGGGTAGAAGTATAGAAAGACTTTCTTTCCCTTGTAACTGCTGAGTTTGAATTTCTCCCCACTTTCAGTGGTCGTCGTAAAATCCGGTGCTTTATCACCTACTTTCATCAATTGAATGTCATCTCCTTATAAAAATTAACAATAATTAATAATTCATCAATGATTCGAGTTATAAATATTTGCATCTCACCTGAATCATCAGCAACCTTAAAGAGCAAATAACAAAGAGCCTATTGTTCCAGGCGGAGTCAAGATGGCAGAGCGTATCATAACCTACAATTCTTTGACAAGGATTTATGCATCCCTAATTCTTGGTACTGTTCTGCTATTCGTTCTAGGTTACTTTATCGCAAACTTATTCCTTCCTTCATCTACCTGGGATTGGGTTTCCATCCTGTTATTTTTCATTTGCTTACCGGTATTAGTCACAGCTATTGGGTTTTATCTTGGGTGGTATGGAAAGAAGTCTGCGATTGAATACACAGATCCCCACTGGACTGTAAAGCCTGTTCAGCTGACGATTGATGATGCGAAAACACTTGTCAAGAATCACAATCGCAAATATTGGCGATTGGTGTCGATGAGCAGCTACTGGACTTTCTTCATCCCTATTGGGTTACTCTTGTTTATAGCTGGCTTACCCGTTTTCATCTTTATTGAAAGTCCAAATTTAGGTGGACTTGAAATTTGGATTTTTGCAGTTGCTCTATCTGCAGTATATGCTGTATCATCAATTGGTGCATTACTAGCAACATCAAACAAAGCATCTGTTGATTTTGACATACTCCTCGTGAGGGAAGCAATTGCATTAGCTAAAGCTCAAGAAAAAGTACTGGGGTTGTCATATGTTCGCGTGGTGTTTGACAAGGGCGAAATGGATGGCTATGAGATATATGAGAGTCCAAGGGTAGTTTCTCGAATCACTGGAATTGAAAGGGACGCGTATATAGAATCATGGTCGGAGGAACTTCATGCTGTCAATCGAGTACTCTGTAGACTTCATGAAAACGAAAGCATTCCCCAAGTCGTTTGGTGGTGGGTATCCACAGATCGTAACTTCCGTAAATTCGTAGGTACCGATGAAAAAGGATACTATGTTATGCTTCCGGCAAAATCCAAAGTGAACCATCCGGGTGTGAAGGACATATCAGCAGTTTTTGAAAATGCTGTCGCTATTGTTATTCTTGAATGGTTAAAGACGCGCGGTGAGAATGAACAACTTATCAATATTCTAAAGTCGCTTGAGGTCGATTATTCAGAGGGATAAAATTGGGTGAAGGTCCTGTAACAACTGGATCACTTCTGAGTTACCAAATCCTGATTTTCATAGTTCTCATTATATGGTCTTTCATGGGTTTTGAGATTGCTCAAGTACAACTACTTCCTTTGTATGAAACACCATTTACATGGATCACATGGGCAATTTTTGTTCTAGCGAGTATTATCCCTTGCATTACTGTTGTCGCATGGAGAATGAAGAGTCAGATAAGATATAACGAGCCCGAATGGAATTTCAGAGAACGAGAGATTACTCTTTCTGAATATCAAGAAATGATGAAGCAATATCGAAGTCAATATCGGAACATTCTCTCAATCGTTGATTACTACCAAATCATTCTAGCAGTCATTCTATCAATAATAGCTATAACAATTCCTTTTCTACTCATGAGGTCGAACATATTTCTAATTGCTGCTTCTCCACTCATCTTTGGTTTCCTAGTTCTAACCTTTGGTCTCATATGTACATCAATAATGTTCAATTATATTCCAAATGATGCTACTCCTTATTTCCCAATTGTTTTTGTTGGAACCATCCGCCCATGGATTGAATTGATGGAAAAAACTCCTGGCATCTCATGGACTGGAGTAAATTTGTCGCTTGGCGAAGCTGGAGGATACTTTACAATTCGTGATGTAAGTCCTGTTTCTCGAATTGAAGGCATTGAGAGTGTTTCAAAGATTAAGTGTGTTATAGATGAATCCGGTCATCTTCTCAAAGTTACTGCAATTCTCATTCTGGATGATTCAGAAAAATCACACATAATAGATGAATTTTCGGGAGAACCTTCTCTCAAAGAGCTCACACAATTAGTTCACAAAACTCTTCAAACGTATATCTCTTCAAAAGGTGCTGATGAAATCTTACAAGAAGTTCTTGAAGAGGTCACATACTATTTGAAACGTCAAGATGATGCCCACAATCATAAACCATCGTAGAGCTTATCACTACCCGAGCATTGAATTTGATGAGGGATAGTTTGGATTGAATGAAGAAACAATCATTGATTATAGCCGGCAGAGCGGTGTTAACCGAGCATTTGTGGTTTTCACAGTTCTATACACGGTCGTTGGAATTGTTGTAAATTACATGAACCCTGGTAACTTCTATAGGATTGTAGTGTTTGTGGGAATGCCAGCAGCTCTTTTCCTTATTTCATTAACATTTGGTGGAGGTTCGAAGAAGGCTATCGATTATATCCCTGGTAAATGGGAGAAGAAAAAGACCTGGGTGAGTTTTAGTGATTATGAGAATATGGTGGACGAGTACGAGGATGCATATGGAGAGTTCTTTTCACATCCGAGTGACTGGATGAGTTGCTTTTGTTCCCTCATCTTTATCCTGATTCTTGGGGGTCTAATCCTATTATCCCAAACTTGGAGCACAGTCCTTCTCAATCCAATCCTAGATCCTATTCTATTCATCACTCTTGAAAACAGCATCGTTTCGGTGGCTGGTTTTGTCTTCGGCTTCAGGATACCATCAATTGATGCCCAAGAATTCTTTAAACAGCCTTTGAAAGGAGATGTCTATAATTTTGCACGCGAATTAGCACTTGTACCTGGAGTTAGAGCTGGTATGAATGTCGAACTTGGTGTACGAGCTGGAGTACAGACCATTATTGATTCCGAAGTGAAAGCCTATGTCCAGAATCTTCCTGAAACAGTTCAGATTCAAGTCCAAGTTTCACATAGTGGTTTTGCATATCCGTATTTGGTAGGAACTATTTACAAAGGTGGACGAGTGAAACCTCATGAAGATGGATTTCGAATAGGAACTAGATATCCTGCTCTCCTTGAGTACTCGATGGACAAGGATGTCATGGTGATTGTTGCTAGATTCAATATTCCTGAACGAACAAGCAGTGTTCCCAATATCTCTATGAGTGATTTCAGAAGTCTAGCTAAACTGCTAGTTACGGAATTACAGAATAAGTATGCAGCTGAGTAGATAACATAGACACCTTTAATTATTGGACTTTCAGGCTCAGAAACCGAATAGAACCCACCAAGAAGTTGGTATCGAATGGCTTTATCAAATTGGACAAACAAATGGGTGTTGGCACTAATACTTGGAATCCTAATCCAAGTCATACTCTACCCGACAATTTGGGTTTTTCAGATCTTTTCTCATGAATACTTTCTTGATGTTTTTCTGATTTCACTCGTGTCCGTTGCCATTCAAGTTGGGGGATTCTTCACAATTATGAACAAGACCAAGGATATGGATCCTGAAATCTATAGTCAAGGAAGACCATTCCAACATAAGCTGCGTGAAGAAGACGATGACTTAGCATCACGAAAACCAACTTTCAACTAATACAGGGTCGGTGTAATTATGGGAGAACAAGCCAAAGAACCTGGTATGGTAATGAAGTTCATTCAAGACTACAGGCTAAAGATGCTAATTCCTGAGCTCTTAGTGGTCTTTGGAGTTTGGTATTTCCTTCCAGTGTTGGACTCCTCATTCAGTCCGCTGGTTGGAAATGTGTACCAAGGATTTGGAATCTTCCAGTATATCTTTCAGCCATTGTATTTTCTCCCAAGTGGGTTATTGGTATTCATTGTAGCATTTACCCTACATGGCATTTATCCACTAGACAACTATCATGAAGGTAAAATCCACAAACTCCCTATAGCTGCTGTGATTATGATTATATTCTCATTTATTTTACTACCCGTTCTCGTCGCGTTTCAGATGCTCGGCTACTATATGACAGAGATGACTGAATTTATCAGCCGGAATCCATTTTGGGAACGAATTGAAAGTGCAGGTGACCTTCTCTTCTATGCTGGCCCAATGTTCTTTGTCGGCCTTCAGTGGTGGCTTCTCATTCCTGTATTCTTCTTAGCACAAGGCGTGGATGGTATTCATAAGATTGCACATCATGAAACATCAAGTGAGAAGATTACTTGGATTTTCTATTTTCTCTGGCCAATGTCAATGCCTTTCTTCTTTAATTCCGTTGAGATAATGGCGATGGTTGCTCTATCAATTCCAGCTTTTGCATTCTACTCATATATTAGACCATATTATACGTATGTGACGTCAGTCCACACTCTGACCTTTGCTCTACTGCTTACAGCTGTAGTCTTACTTGCTCCACTATTGCCCATAATGAACATATGGTTTCCTGGATTCATTCAGCCACACATTCCTCCGAGACTATTATCCTGGCCATTCTAATCCAAATGTTCTAGAGATAGTATCTAGCTCGAAGATTCAATAGTTTGAAGAAAAATCTCTCTAAACTTAGAGCTTTCCTCATGAATCTTTTTTGATAATTCTGAACTTGCTCCGGAAAGACCACATTGGGTTGAAACCATGGCATTCCTTTTCAAAAGTTCCAAATCGACTCCACTATCGTTTAAACAGCGAAAACTTTGAGCAAGATTGAATTGAAGTGTTTCAAGAATTGGCATAGAAAATGAGTCATCAGTATTAGGCAAAGCTCCAAGTGCTAAGCCCCCTCCCCGTTTCATGAATAAATTCATCCTCTCCGCTTGTTCTTCATCAACCTCGGGGAGATATCGAATCACATCAATATGAGCTAACTTTGGTTTGCTGTCCCAGAGTGGATACCAACCATCAAGAACCAGTTGACGCCAATCATCGCAATAATGATACGCAGGAATGACTGAATCAGGATAAACATCATCTGTCTTTTGAACAATATCATCAAGAGTCAGTCCCAGCACTTTTTCTTTTTTAATTGCCTCAAACACGTGTCCCAATCCTGGATCATCTTGGCATAGTATTAGATTTTCACATGAGCGTCCAAAATGTTCAACCTGTCCTTTTGCAATTCTTCTCATAAGCTTCTGGAAGAAATGAAACATGTTCCTTGTAACATGTTGCTTTCCACTTGTATCTCTGATACTGTAGCACATTGTAGCTGGAGCTGTTTGTTGCGTCTTGAAGAATGAGTAGGTGAATCCATCTATCATGAGATAGGAACTCTGACCATGCGTTCTGTCAATCATTAGGGGTTCATCAGAACCTGTCATTTCTCTATAGCTATGAATATCCACATCAAGAATAAAAGTTCCAAAGTGTTCAAAGTCTTCCACCAGAACTGCAAATTGTCTTATCATATCTTCCTCTTGTCGCGCAGGTATACTATAGGCGTAAGGAAGTTTGAGTTTCTTTACATAATCTAAAGGTACAGAGGGATTTGGTTCACCTAGACTCCCTACGCCAAAGAAATGGCCCACTAACTCGTTGGGAACGAGACTAGCCAGTTTTACGCACCCCGCTTTGCCTGACTCCGCTTTCGAATAACTTTATTGCATGATGGAACAGCAGGACATCCTTCACATTGATTGGGTACATCCTCAATTCCCTGATCTTCACCAAAGAGCAAGAATTGCTCTGCAACTGAGGAGTCTTTCGAAGAAGCCACTGCATCGTCTTCAATCTTTCGCCGAACCATGCACTTATGCTTCCGAAGATTTGCACTAAGCTCCTCGATATTCCCAGTTACTATCACAGCCGTAGGTCCAACCTTTCTAACTATTTGTCTTGTGAAGTCTGGGAGTAACAATAAATCTTCAAGATCTTGCTCGCTCTGAGTTTCAAAGAGTGTGACATCTGTTACCGTTGTAAATGTGGTCTGTGATGTCCAATCTGTGATTGATCTAACGACATTTTGTGGGATAGGTTTACTACTCTCTTTTTCAAGGAAACCAAGTATATCGTCTTCCCGCAGACCTATCTCTATTGCTTCGAAAACAGATTTGTCTGTTATTTTGAATGTGCTTACCACATCTGTCTTGACTGGCTCTGTGATAAGCATAAGACGATAGAGTTTATGATACTCCATTTCAGTACTAAAAACAGTGACTTCGAAGTTTGGCAATACAAAGAATGAGTCTCTGCTCGTTGTTTTTTTATGCGGTTTTCCTTTGAGCACAATATCTCCTACATCTGTTAGCTTAACTGCAAGTAATTTCTTTCCTCTGTAAGCTGCATCAACTAATCCCAAGAGAATTGGAGTTTCAAGTGAGAGTTGAACCCTATCATCATCGACCTGAATCCATTTCAACTCCTGATTCTCTATGAATAATTCACTCCTTATCCAATCTCTTAGTTCTTCTACACTTACCCACTCATCTGGTGAGCTTTCTCTAAGTCTACAAATAGCCAAGTTAAGCGTATATTCAGTAGGTTGATCTGGTGTAGCCCAGATAGCTCTTGTTCTACCAAGCTGAGATAGGAGGAGTCGACGAGCAACATGATGATATCCTCCAGTAAAAAGGAGATCAATTTTAGAGGGTTGAACTCTGTCACCTTCTCCCACTACATAGGCTCCCATCTTCCTTGCCATCTTTTGTACCAGCTCAAAACGCTCGTCAGTCGATTTAGACATTGATGCCTTGATACTATCAATCTCTCTCCTTGGAAACTCCCAAGCGCTTGTCAAATGGACTTCTCTCTTGGCTAGGTATGACACAAGAAGGAGCATATCCATGAGTAGGGAGTCTCGATCATTTTCAATATTCTTTGCTCTCTTTGGTTCCTCTGGATTAGGTTCTGGTTTTGCTTCGAAAAGGTCTCTCAAATGCGGGATGAAGAAATCCAATACCTTGAATTCAGCCACTTCCCTCCCAAATTCTGTCAAACGTGACATCATTCGCCTAATGATTATCCCTTTCTTACGAAGGTCTCTCTCTGTCTGATTTAATTGGCCATAGCTGTATATTTTCCTAAAAGGCTTGAGTCGGTCATAGCTCATGGCTCCCCCACTAAGGGTCAATATGCCCAGAAGATCACGCTCTAGAGGTGAAAAAGTGGCAAAGACTCTCTTCCTTTCTTCTGGCATTCTCATTCTTTCAGCAAGCATTTTGATAAGAGAAGATCCACTATCCTTCCCTGTTACATCAATTGACCAATATTGACACGCAACAAGCAAGTCCTCTCTAAGGATGTGTTCAAGTTCTTTTTCTAGAGACTCCTTTGGCATTGTTTTTCCCGACCACAGAGTTGTCCTTGCAAACATGCGCCCAGCTTTTGAGTATTTAAGGAGCTTTTGGTTTCACCAAATTTCAGACGAATGTGAATAGATAGCTCTCTTGAAAAAAGAAACAAGCTTATCTTCAAAAGATATGACCCGATTCTGGGTGAAATATTGGAGCCAGTCCTTTGGAGTTTAAAATATCGACCTAAGACTTGGGCTGATTTTATTGGGAGAGAAAATACCATCAATCAGCTGAAGTTTCTCACAAAATCCAATGTTTTTCCAAACATGATCTTCTATGGTCCTTCAGGAACTGGTAAAACAGCCGCAGCAGAAATCTTTTCAAAAGAAATTCTTAGTGACAGTTTTGGCGCCAACTTCAAGCTTCTAAACATACGTGATATATGGGATATCCCTGTGACCAAAGCGAAACGTTCTGTTCAGGATTTAGCAAAACTCGGGCGTGACCAAAGATCTGAACTGGAAGAATACATTTCTGTAATCTTTCGTGAAGCAAAAGCAAACCGAAGTGCGCGAGGTCGTTCAGGTGATCCAACACGTGCTGAAATTCTATCTGAAGCCATTCGGTTTTTTGCATCGACCGCAACTGTAGCTGATGAGAAGATCAAGATACTAGTATTAGATGAAGCTGATGCATTAACATCAGGTATGCAACAAGCACTTCGGAGAACTATGGAGCTATATAGTACTGCTTGCCGCTTTATTCTCATTACTCCTTCTCTCTCAGGCTGGAGCCCTGCAATAATTTCAAGGTGTCTTACACTTAATTTTTCAACACTTCCAGATGAAATCCTTCAAAGTTTCATAGCTGATGTGTCTACAAAAGAGAATGTCACTATCGAGAATCCTGCACTAGTAGCTATTGCTAGAGAGTCTGCTGGTGATTTGAGGCGTGCTTTAAACCTACTTCAAGTTTCATCTATTGCCAGTGATGTTGTTACTGAAGATACTGTATACGAACACTCTGAAACCATGCTAACATCGAGAGCACGAAACATAGTGACTCTCGCACTAGATGGCCAGTATGAGCAAGCTAGGAAAGAAATTCGAAATCTGTTAGCAATTGAGGATTACTCACCTCAAGAAGTGTGTCTTGAGATTGAACGAGATCTTGTAAAACGCCCTTTTTCGCCTCAAGTTCTTACAAAGGTTCTAGACAGAGTTGCTGAGATTGACTATCGACTCTTACAAGGAAAGAATGCCTTTATTCATATGGCTGCACTTTTAGCTTCTCTCCGGGCTATTGGTGCAGAAGAAAACTAAGACATTGGGTTGATTTCGTGATTTACTGAGAGTTTTTCACATAATAATGCAACAAGGTTAGGAGAAAGGCTTTGATTATAAAATAGGAAACCTGCGCTTATTGAATCTTCAACTCTAGTTATCATTTCATTGTCTACAGCCATTGTGAGCATTCGTCTAACTTGGCTTGGTTTCCCATACCTACATCTGAATGAGATGAACTCTACTGCGTCCTCCACATGAACCGGATTTCCCTTTTTTCGGAAAAGATGTGTAAGAATGAGAAGGAGGTCTCGGCCATTCATAATTTGAGTCGCACCCGACAGCCTTTTAGAAGTTATCGTGATTGGGAACCCATCAATGACAAATAGTCCATTAGTAGCAGTTCACGGACACTCAATAGCGGAGCTAGCAATTTTATTACAAGATGCATGTGACTTGTTTGATAAAACTGTGACTTTAGAAGATGAAGCGCTAGGGGGTTGGTCAAACATCAACATCCGCGGTCAATCAAATGGCATTGATTTTGTTTTGAAACTACCCTGTTCTGTCTCATCAAATGATATACAACCATACAAAAAGCTCTACGATGTTAGTTTGTTTCTCAATCATCGGGGCATAGCTCCCTTACCCCTATACTTGGGTAGGTTGTATGATGTAAAAGCAACTCCATTCATTATTTTCGAGTATGTAGATGGTGTAATCCACGACACACTCACTGAATTTACGACTCCAGAAATCGTTTCTCTGAAGATATGTCTACAAAATCTTTCTTCACAGAAACCACCAGGACTTAGAGAGTACGAATCGTCTTCAGACTATTTGATTGCAATTCATTCTCTTATTGAAAATCATGTGGGGTTGTCTAGATGCTCTCAAAAGCTAGACATGTTAATTGAATCATTTGATGAACTCTACTCTAAAGTTCTTTCTTACACAGATACTCTAGGCAAATGGCACTCTTCAACAATGCATGGTGATCTTTGGGTTCCTAATATTGTCTTCCAAGATGAAAATGTCATCCTCCTTGATTTCGAGGCATGCGCATATGGAAATCGACTCTATGACTATGCTTACCTTCTTGAAGCGCCCATTAATTCTTTTGAGTACCATCCTCAGAGATTGCTTCATGAAGATGAAGTCGCAGATGTAAATGGATTGAGACCTCTTGCCCTAGCCTACCTGATTGCTTGGTCTTTGGAACGCCTCCTTTCAACAGAATCTGGTCTTATAGAATCAAGTTTGGCTACGTCTGCAAGCTTGTCTGCAGTTGCGAATTATACACGTTCAAAGATATCACGATTGAAAACTCTTCTCTCTTAATTGAAGAATTTCTCTGGTGGTGTTTCCCAAATATTTTCACTAGCTGAAGCAATTACATATTGGTAACCTTGTTCAGTAAGGAAGAGTTGACGCTTTGCTCCGAAATCCATGTCTCTTGTGTCTTTTGTGACAAGTGAATAGAAACGAGCAAAACTGCCATCTATCTTTGGGCGAAGAATCCTCCCCAAGCGTTGAGCTTCTTCTTGACGAGACCCAAAAGTACCAGACACCTGAATCGCAACATTTGCATCTGGCAGGTCTAGAGCAA
Organism: Candidatus Thorarchaeota archaeon; assembly: GCA_016840965.1. Next base: position 18,098 of record JAEORI010000197.1, read on the forward strand.
AGTTAGCAACTTTTGATACTATCAGTATCTTCTCTTCTCCTTCCTTGAAAGCCTCATAGAGACGTTGGCGTTCATCATTGCTTGTTTTTCCAGTTATTAATGGCGCACCAACTTCATCTGCAATCAATTTCAATTGGTCAAGATACATTCCTATGACCAAGACATTATCATTTTCATGATACTTCAATAGTTTATGAATCAGTTCAATCTTCAAGGGATTCTCTGCCGCGATTCTGTATTTCTTCCTGTCTTCAGCCAATGCATATGGCCTTCGCATATCATCAGGCAGGTCAAGTCTAATTTCATAACATACGGCTGTAGCAATCCATCCTTGATCCTCAAGTTGTTTCCATGGCATATCAAACCGTTTTGGGCCAATCAGACTGAATACGTCTTCTTCCTTCTCATCCTCACGAACTAGAGTTGCAGTAAGTCCTAATCTTCTTGTGGCTTGGATTGTTGCTGTTACTCTAAAAACTGGTGCAGGAAGTAGATGAACTTCATCATAGATTATGAGTCCCCAGTTTCTTGCTTCGAATATCTTGAAGTGCGGGAATACTTCTTCTCGTGACTTTCGCCAAGTAAGAATCTGATAGGTCGCTACTGTAACAGGACGTATCGCTTTGTTATCACCAGTATACTCGCCGATATCTTCTGGTTTTAGAGTTGTTTTATCAAGAAGTTCTGCTATCCATTGTCTAACAGCTACAACATTCGGACAAAGTATGACTGTGGAGGTCTGGAGTTTATGCATGGCACCAATGCCAACCATTGTCTTTCCAGCTCCGCATGGAAGAACAACGACACCTGATCCTCCTTTAACACCTCCGCCTGAGTAAAAGATTGCCACAGCATCATCCTGATAACTTCTGAGCCCCCATTTCTTACCCGCAAGAGTCACCTCTCGAATTTCAAAGGGTAGATGCTCTCCCTCCACATATCCCGCAATGTCTTCAACTGGGTGTCCAATCTCTATAAGAGCATGTTTCAGAAATCCACGTTGCGCTGGATCGACACGCAGAGTTACTTCATCAACACGGTCAATGAGGAGGTCTCTAATTTTCTTGTTCGACCATAGTTCTTCAGCCAGGTCTTCATCTTCACATAACAGGAGAAGATCTGGTCCTTCCTTATAGAGTGAAAGTTGGCCATATCTTGACATATAGTCAACAATTTCTCTTGCTATATTCCCTGGGATGGGGTATTTTGCGAATTGCTCTAACGCAGCAATTACTTCGTTTGGCCTCATCCCCATAGCAGCTGCATTCCAAAGACTAAGTGGTGTGACTCGATATGTATGAACATACTCAGGACTTTTCACGAGTTCTGCAAAACGTGCTAACGAATCACGAGCGTTCTCATATAGCGGATTATCTACTTCTAAGAGCACTGATTTGGCAGATTGTACTATGAGAGGATTACTCGGATTTGCCATATTTTTCCATCATCCAGTATGTGTTACATTGTTTGAAACAATGTCCAATCCGCATACGGAAAGCGTGAAACGGCCAATTTTTTCAGAAATAAATCCTTCCGTACCGGCTTGCACATTTCTCGCTGTAACCGTAATGCCTATATACTGTTGATTCCGAGCGCCGTGTAATGCGTTAACGGAGGTGCAAAAATTACATGATTGTAAACATACTTGAAATTGTAGTAGATTCCTGCACCGACGTTGAGACTGCATAAATGGTTGTCGCTGCTTCTGTGTTCTTGTTCATTCATTCTACGCATCGTGTATGAATGGTCATTGAAGCACAACGTTTGTTGTGGGTTTCAACTTCTTGCGGATTGTTGTGCAACTAATGTAAGATGCGTGTCGCTCAGCCGATGAGAGTGAATCAAAAAGTGTATACAAATAACCACAAAGAAAATGGTTTGCCTACCATATGTACCGCGAACCTAGAACACAAACGTTTGGATAAGCAGAATCCATCGAAGCATAAGGCTCCACTATTGGATAACCTCCCTGGTATTTACCACGGATGTAGGCTCTCTCAGAAAGAGGTGGCATAAGAGATGTCCCCTGTAGTTGAGAAGCTCAACTCCCGAAAACCATCTGCCCTCTCTATGAAGAGAGATGTTCAAAGAGGAAATAATAGGGGTTGGACGGTTTCGATTGATGAGATCACTCTAGATGAAGTCAGGAATGATGCCATAAACTTCGGGCTCGCTAGTGAGGTCCGTTACCAAATAAATGCTGGAAAGGAAGCTTCAATCTATTTGGCATATTGGAGAGATTTTCCGCTCATACTTAAGGCATATAGATTCTGGCAGTCTGCACAGGCAAAGAAAAGTAAGGGATTTTTTGCACCTGGACATATGCAGGCTATTGCTGCAATGGAGTACGATTTACTTCTAGCGTGTTTCAAAGCAGGGATGAATGTTCCCACTCCCATTGGCAGAGTAGGTAACTACGTTACTATGCGAATGATTGGTAATGGGATAGAACCTGCGCCTCAACTAAGGAATGTCCAGCTTGAAGAACCTGATATAATCCTAGATGAGATTCTTGATGACTACCTTATCATGTATAGAGATGTTCACTATGTTCATGGAGACCTTAGTGCTTACAACATTCTCTGGTGGGAAGATCGAGCATGGATTATCGATATGCCTCAAGCCTCCCAGGTTGGTCCTTGGTCTGATATGAAAAGTGTTGTAAATCTCTTACGGCGAGATATCGTTAATCTGCTCCTGTATTTCAAGAAATATGGAATCCATCGAAACCCAGACGAGATTGTGAAGGTGTTCCTTTCCGAGTATGTTCCTAACAATCAGCGGAATTTCGACGAATCCACAGCTTTGGGGGTGCTTGAATGAGTCGAGTAGACAAATTCAACCCATTGGCTAAAGGTAGTGCTATAGATCAGAAACGAGACTCGCTTCGAGGTGGCACAAGTGGAAAAGCAGTGATGTCGGAGCCGCAGTTTGATGAAATTCGTCGAGATGCAATTAACTTTGGCTTAGCCACAGATGTGCTTTATCCCATGAGTGCTGGAAAAGAGGCCTCGATATTCCTTGCTCTTTGGAACACTCATCCTATCATACTGAAAGCATACAGGCTTTGGGCTACTCCTCACAAACTGTCAACCACAAAAGGTCACATAAGAGAATCCAGTGGCAAGAAGACACGATGGATTCTAGGACTGATTGAAGATATTGCTGTTGCAGAGTTTGACATTCTTCAGAATTGTTATAACGTAGGAGTTAGAGTTCCAACTCCTATTTCTAGAGTAGCAAATTACCTTACAATGAGGTTCATAGGCGATGGAGAAACACCAGCTCCTCAACTAAGAGAAGTTGAGCTGCAGGATCCTGAGGCTGTATTGAATGAGATCTTCGACCAGTACCTATTGATGTACCGAGATGCTCACTATGTACACGGAGACCTCAGTGCATACAACATACTCTGGTGGAGAAACAAACCATGGATTATTGATGTACCTCAGAGTGAGGCTGTTAATAAGTGGTCAGACATGAATAAGGTGGAACTTGTCCTTCGACGTGACATTTACAATGTTCTCAGATACTTTGAGAGCTATGGAATTGAACGAGACTCTGAGCAAATACTGAATATCTTTCTTGATGCATATATTCCTGAAAATCTGAGGA
>JAEORI010000198.1 GCA_016840965.1 Candidatus Thorarchaeota archaeon
TACTGACTTCATTCTCTTTGTGATATTTACCTAGTGCTTCAACAATAAGGTCTTGGCTCTCTGTGTCAGTACCTGCTAATGGTTCATCAAGTACTAGTATAGAACCTTCACCGGCTAGAGCTCTTGCCACTAGAACCCTTTGTCTTTGTCCGCCAGAAAGCTCAGGAAATGGACGGTTCCACAAGTCAACCATATCGACCTGTTCTAGTGCTTCCTTTGCTACTTTGGTGTCGTTTGAAGTTGCAAAGCGGGGCGGTAATTTTTTGAGAAGACGACCCATCAGGACAATGTCTTTCACCTTCATGGGCACTGAAAGCTCTATGCGGTCCCTTTGAGGCACATATCGTACCATTTTTCGAATCTTTCCAGACTTCTTAACGGAGTCGTAGCCACTGACTGTGATATGCCCCTTGAAAGGCTTGAGGAGTCCTAGAAAGGTCTTGACTAAAGTGGATTTTCCTGAACCATTGGGTCCAATAATGGCCATGAAACTTGGGGATTTTATCTTAAAGGAAACATCGTGAAGAGCAAGTTCACCATTAGGGTACCGAACTGCGAGATCCTGAGCTTCAAGAAGAGGGACTGTGGTCATGATGATTTTCCTCCAATCATGCTAACTATAACCTTCAGAACTTTCTTTTGTGCATGAAGTTTCTTGAGAAAACTGCGTACAATTTCCGCAGTTGCAGTGACAATCATTACTTCAACACAACTGCCATCATTGGTATGTGAGTGAATAGTGGCTGTAATATTGTCCTTAAACTCATGTTGAACTGCACTGATTTTGTGACCTCGTCCTTTCTTGTGATAGAGTACTGAAAAGACTGCAGTTATCACTCCCGCCGCACTCTCAATATTTCGATACTCCGACAACAATGTCTTGACTGCATGCCGGACTACATCTGATCGATTTGAAAATTCGCCCTCTTTTAGGAGAAATTCTAGTTCCTCAAGATCAGACTTCGTCATCGAAATAGAGATGGGTTCAAATGACATTTTTGACACCTAGAGCAGCCTAATAATTAGTAACAATTTCATAATTGTTATTAAGGATTTGGCTAAATGATGCTCTGGAGAATTCGTGGTGATTCAAAAGAGAGTGTCCTTAATACCACTGATGCTGTTGCTATTACCACTCGTAATGAGTGGAATGACTATTGAGGTGCATGCACAAATTCCGACAAGAAGCATAGCCGTTTCAGTATCCTCTCTTGCAGGTATAGTTCAAGAGGTGGCGGGTTCGCAGTATAACACCGAAGTTCTCTGGAAACAAGAATCAGACCCTCACGCATTCGTTGTTGATCCAGAGATGCTTGCTATTGCTGAGGATGCAGATTTACTTGTTTTCACAGGACATCTTGGTTGGGAGAAGGATTTAGCCAATCAGACCTCAAAACCATTCATCACATTTAACGATGTTGATGCGCTGACGAATTATGAGGACTATGGGGCTGAATTTTCACCAATGCCAGGAGGAGGAGTTCAAGAAGATGAGGACCATGATCATGAAGGAAATCCACATGGATTCTGGTTGTTACCAAAGAATGCGATAGCGATTGCCAATGCTACTCGTTGGGCATTGACTACTCTTAACACAACAATGGCGTCTGAATGGGATTTGAATTTTGCAGCATTTGTAGATAAGATGCAAGAATTAGAAGATTCGATTGGTTCTCTAAATGACATCCACAGTTTTTCAGAGATGCATGCAGTTGTCGTTTCTCCAGCTGAAGCTTATGTTGCAGAAACATTTGGGATCATCTGTGATGCAGTTCTTCAAGTTGAGCAAATTACAATATCAGGCCCGAGATTATTGGAAGTCCAAGATGCAATTCGAAATGGTAGCATCAACCTCATCATTGGTTCTGATATTGCCCAGCTTCAAGCTGGTGGTGAATTTGCCTATCAACTTCAGGCAGACTATGGTGGCATCCTGATATGGTGGAAGACTGTATTTTATGCTGAACCGGATTACTTCTGGATGATGAATTATAACCTCGGAGCTCTCGTGTCGGGCCTAGAAGGGAGATCAGGAGGTTCTGGAGATAATACGATTAACATTGGACTAGTTGCATTATCAAGTATTCTTGGAATTCTTTTCATCATTGAATCAGGACTTCTGATATTGCGTGCTCGAGCTGAGTAGTGAAACAGAATCATTGAACCTTTGTTCCAAGTCGCATGTTGTACACAATAAATTCCAATTCCGTTAGTTCGTCTTGGAGTTTCTTATACTTGGCTTCAAACTCATCAACACCAATGATTCCAGCTTTCTTATCCATCACAATTTGTTTCAGTGCCTTTTGACGAGTATGGATCTCCTTTTTCACTCGTTCCCATTTCTCTTTGTTTGAGGTGACTGAGTTGCCCCAGCTCTCACTACCATCTGCATCTTTATCGAGCTTTTGAACAATATCATCTAATGACTTCTTAATTGCTTCTGGATTGCTGGTTTTTTCAGATTCACGCTTGCTCAAAGCTGTCACCGTATGTGGTTCATGAACGTATTATACGATATATGCCTTCAGATTGCACAATAAACCATTATCCTAGAATGAGTAGAAGAACTGGAATGAGTGGTAATAATAGAAGTGTGCCAACGGTGACTGTGGTCGCAGCAATTTCAACATCTAAGTTGAATCCAGATGCATAGACAACAGTCAATACAGCAGGAGGCATCATAGACTCCAAAATGAGTACCTGAACCGGTACTTGCGAAAGGGTTGAGATTAAGATGAGTGGGAAGATGATTAGAGGAATAATTACCTGACGTATCACTATAACATTCAAGGCTGTACGAATGTCCCAAAGAGAAAATCGAACCCCCACTCCTAAGCCAACAGAAACCAGGGCAAGATAAGTTGTAAGAGGCGAATTGTAGGATAGTATTATAGCAATATCATTTGGGAGCTGAATATTGAGTCCAAGAAGGACGAGGGTCACTACTATGGCTAGAAATGGTGGAAAAGTAGCCGCATCCCTTGCCACCTTCTTCCAACCAGTATCTTCCCCTCCAAAAGTAGCTCCCATTGCAGAGCCAAGTGTGACGAAGAGGGTCATCTGTGTGAGCGAGCACATGATCACAAAAGGTACTGCAGTTGGGCCTATGAACATTAGAGCAAGAGGAAGAGGTATGAAAAGTGCATTATTGAAGGTTGAACAAATGAAAAGGGAGCCTTTAGTCTGGTTTTTAATGTCCGATCTTCGAAGTCTGAGATAAATCATCACCGGCCCAAGTAGATGAATAACAACGACAATCAGTAAGAAAATTGGTATTTCCACGAATGAAGTGAAGCTTGATGTCAGAAAGGTATAGGCGATAAGAATTGGTAGTAGGGCATTGATGAGTAAGGAGTTAAGATACTTGTTGAAAGTTTTTCCTTTATTCGATATACGTGAAATCAGATAGCCTAGTAGAATGAAACCGTAGAAGAGTGACATCTGAGAGAATAGGATATTGATTGATTGGATTGCATTCACCACCGATTTCTAGCGCCTCAACATCTACAGAATAAGGATGTCGGACTAGGTATTATAATCCAGATAACTCCAGTTTCTCAAGTGCTATTTTAGAAGGACGACCTGTTTTCCTGTCCCAATTTCGATAGTTATAATATTCCTCCAACTGAGCATCAACATCAGGAACAAAATCATCTGTGACACTCTCAGCGTGAGGTGTCAGTAATGGTTTTGGTAGTTTTTCGTCTTTTGTTTTCAAACCACACTTTAAATTGAAGAGGCGTTTCATAGTTACTGCACGAGCACCAATCTTCAAAATATCTTCAAGCTGATAGGATGATCCAAGTGCCAAGTTCAATAGTTCAATGATTGTTTCTGGTGGAACAATAGCAAAATGACACATTATCACACTGTCAAAGAACGCTCTGTAATCTTGAGCTCTTGCTGCAATCTCTCCCTTTTGTTCATTCTCAAGTCGGTCGCCACTAAGAATTCCAAGTTTTCTTACATCAGCGCCCATGTCAATACTATACATATCACCCTCCATATGTGAAGCTCCTCTAGAAGCAACTGTGTAGACTGTTGCCATTCCTGAGAATGCTCGAGGATCATGATTTGGAATCTCAAGTCCTCTTACATGAAGCACAATATCTTCCGCTGAGTTCTTTTTCGCAACTGAGAGTGATCCTTCAGCAAGCAAGTTACCAATGCCTTCGCGTTTTGCAATGGCATGGATAGTTTCTAGAACTTGATCAGAATTGCCCCATGTGAATCCATAGTCAGACTTTCCGATATCACACAGGTGAGTTGCGAATGCGATGGTACTTCCACAACTGATTGTATCCATTCCATATTGATTGCAAAGATTGTTCATGAGTGCGATTTTCCTCAAATCGGATATCAGCAGATTTGACCCAAATGCTGCAACTGTTTGAAACTCAGGACCTTCTATGTCATCTAATTCATACTCTGGAATCGAAACTCTTCTTCCACAACCTATTGGACATGAATAGCACGCACTTCGTCCAATGAGAATATTTTCCATTGATTTCGCGTTAATCAGGTCCGTGTCATCAAACTCAATCTCTTGGAAATACTTGATTGGCATATCATTGAACATCATGCCGATGTCCACATACATGACTGTTCCTTGGTCGCTGAGCATTGACATTGCTTCACCAAGTATCTTTCTTGATGAATTCGCACATTCACGAAACTCATCAGGAGCGTGGATTGGCACCTTTGCTTTGCCGCCAACTGCTATGGCTTTGAGCTTTTTTGATCCCATTACTGCACCAAGACCACATCGTGCGGATACTCGCTCGTCTGTAACGATGCTCGCAAATTTGACAAGGTTCTCACCTGCTGGTCCAATGCAGCAGACTTGGACTCGACCAAGCTCGTCCTTCAGAAACTTCTGCGTCGGTCCTGTCATTTCACCCCACAAATCTTTTGCAGAAATCAGCGATGCTTTTCCATTGTCAATGTGTAATGTCACTGGGGTTTCTGCTCGACCTTTAATTAGAAGACCATCGAACCCAGAGAACTTTAGAAAAGCCCCAAAGTGTCCACCAACATGGGACTCGCCCCAGAGATTTGTTATTGGAGATTTTCCACATACAACATGACGCCCTGTACAGGGAGCAAGTGTTCCCGTCAAGGGGCCGGTCATGAAGAGGAGTATATTATCTGGACTTAGGGGGTCAGCATGTGGGTCAAGATGCTCGTAGAGAAAACGTGCGGCATATCCTCCTCCACCAAGGAACTTGGTTGTTATTGATGCATCCGTGTCAAAGGTATGAGTTTCTTCATTTGAGAGGTCTGCAACTAGTATTCGCCCCATGAATCCGGTCATCGCAATGCCCTCAGAACTCGTGCATCATCTCCCAGATGTCTTGCTCATCCTCAACAACATCCTCTGGGAGCTCTACAGGTTTTCCTGTTTGTTTAGCGGTCATGTAGATTTTACATGCACGTTCTAAAAGAATGGAAAGAAATAATGCATCCTTCAGGGTCTTTGCGCAAGATACTGCCCCATGATTAGCTATGAGTGCCGCGCTTCGGTCCTGGAGAACCTCAACAACATTCTTTCCTAGCTCTTTAGTGCCAGGCATTGCATACTTACTTACTCGTAGCCCAGCCCCCAGTTTAGGTACTAGTTCATCGAGTATAGGTGGTAGGGGTTCGTGCAGAATTGCCATAGCTGATGCATATAGGCTATGGGTGTGAACAATCGCTAGAGCATCACTACGGTTTCGATATATCTCAAGATGCATTGGTTTTTCGATACTTGGATTCCTTGTTCCTTCTATCTCGTTTCCATCCATGTCAATCACTACGACATCATCAGGGGTCATCTCAACATAGTGAACAGAACTTGGGGAAATTACAACATGGTCCCCAACTCTAAGACTAGCATTTCCAGATGAACCGATTACCAAGTCGTGCTTTAACATCTCTAAACATACATCAAGTAACTCCTTCTTCTCTTTCTCATACATTTTAGTTACCCTCGCATCTCATTTCATTCCATCTTGAGTAATATCGATTGTACAACTCTGCTCGATTATCAGGTTGATATGTAGGTTTCCACCGAACCATGGCTGATGCAGCATCATCAATCGATGTGTAGTATCCGGTTCCAATAGATGCACATATTGCAGCGCCTAGGAGACTGCCCTCATACTGAACGGGAGTGTTGATAGGCTTATTCAGAACATTCGCTAAGAGTTGTGGCCATGTTGCAGATTGACTCATTCCTCCGATTGTCTTCACACCACTACATACACCATATAGCTCTAGCTGTTCAATATTTCCTCTAATGGCAAATGCAATATTCTCGAGGACCGCGTGAATCATTCTGGCGGAGCTTAATGGAGTGACCTGAGGCAATGCCGGTTGCGGAAAGACCATTCTCGCTTGCTTCACATCTGTTATTTGCTGACAGTCCATGACATTTGGCCCAAGAGTGACAAAGGTTTCTTCACTGCCCGGTGGAATATCATTCATCAAGTAGTCAAGGTTCTCAAATGTCTTCTTTCTACATTTTACTGGATCATCGGCAAGCTCACAAAGGAATCGTACAGCCCACTCTAGGACCGCTCCAGTCAAAGTTGCATTGCTTTCAAGAACCCATTGACCTTCTTTCATATGGGATCCAGTCCAGATTTTCTGATCTTCAACACATAGACATTGATCAATTATCATCATCACTGGAGTGGTACTTCCTGCAATAACTGAGATTTCACCCACCTTTGACTCACTTGCAAGAAGTGCGCAATGCGTGTCAGTGCCTGCTTGAACCACAGGAATTCCCTTTGGCAGGCCACATTCCTTTTTTGCTTCAGAGGTCACCTCGCCCACCACTTCGCCAGCTTTTCGAATCTCAGGCAAGATGCTCAGGTCTGTGTTAAGAGCTGAAGCAACTTCTTCGCTCCATTTGTTATTTCGAACATCAAGAAAACCAGTAGCGCTGGCCGATGATTTGTCTGTCACGTAAGCTCCAGATAGTTTGAATGTTATCCAATCACTGATTGGAAGAAGATGAGCTACTTTTTCGTAAAGCTCTGGTTGCTCTTCCTCAAACCAAGCTAGTCGAGATGGAGCAAACATCATTTGCGGCCAGCACCCAGTGATTTCGTGATAGGTTTCACCGAGAGATTCATCAATGAGATATTGAGTCATTGCTCCGCGGGCATCAATGTTTGGACCTCCATGCAACTCATTTCCATTTGAGTCAAGTAAGACAAGTCCGTGACGTTGACTGGTTGTTGCTACAGCATTCAGATCTGAGAGTTTAACTCCCGAGTGTTTAATCGCACCTTTGACAACCGAGCAGATTAGTTTCCAGAATTTAGCAGGATTGAATTCCTTGGCAATCTCTAATTCAGGAGGTGTAGTATAATCCCATGATGTCCTCGATATTCCTGGAGAATTCCCCTTGTTATCAACAATCATACACCGGACACCAGTTGTGCCTGCATCAATTGCGGCTACTACCATGTTCATTCCCCTAATTGAAGACCTCTGGATTCAATATATTCGGAGGTTGCAGACCTTTAAGAAAAGCTTGGATATTAGCTACGATGCTATTTGATTGACGTTGAACTGTTTCAACAGTGTTACCACCCATATGAGGCATCACTGTAACATTATCAAGTTCAAGAAACTCGTTGTCGCAATCAACTGGTTCCATTGAGAAGACATCCAATCCTGCACCTGCAATTGTACCTTTTTTCAACGCATCAAGGAGTGCATATTCATCGGTTATCGATGCTCTTGCAGTATTAATTAGAACAGCAGTCTTCTTCATTTTTTCAAACTCGTTAGCACCTAACATACCTTGGGTTTCTTCTGAAGATGGGCAATGAATGGTAACAATATCGGAGTTTGCCAATAGTTCATCAAGCTCAACCATTCTTCCGCCTACTTCCTTAACCTTTTCAGAGTCCACATATGGATCAACTACAAGAATCTCCATGCCAAAAGCTTGCAGGCGTTTAGCCACTTCAAAACCAATCTGACCAAGTCCAATTAGCCCAACAGTTCGCCCAAAGAGCTCGAAGCCTATCAGATTAGTGTACATGTGTGCAAAGTCCTTGAAGTCATCTACAAAGAAGTCGTTCTTGAGAAGTCTCTCCGCGGCTATGATGTTCCTTGCCTGAGCCAACATCAGTGCAATTGTGTGCTCGGCCACAGCAATTGTATTCCTGCCAGGTACAGCAATGACTGGAATCTTCTTTGCACTTGCCGCTTGGAGCGATATGTTATTAGGAGACCCCCTAACCGATCCAATCAGTTTCATCTCAGTATTTTCAATGATTTCCTCTTTTATCTCATCACCCTCAACAACTATAATTTGATAGTCACCTTCCTTAATGGTCTGAAGTAAAGACGCCCCCATGTGAAGTTTACCGGTTTCTAACCAGCTTAAGTAAGTGACCTCAAGACCAGCATCCTGCAGCTCTTTTATTCCAGACTCTGTGAAGGGAGCTGTGATGAGAACTCGCAATCAATTCAACCTCCAATTTCAGAAGAAATCGGTATTGGTTCGTCCCTTTAAAGATTCAGCGACTTTCAATAGAAACAGACTAGTTTGCGGTACAAACCTCGATGTAGTCCAAAGATTGTCGACTCCTTATATTCATTCTATACATGCTTAGAATCGTGATTTACAATGTCTGAATCTGCGATTAAGATATCAAATTTGACAAAGCAGTTCGAGGATATCACAGCTGTTGACAACCTCAGCCTTGAGATAGGATGGGGTGAGCTGTTCGGTATTCTCGGACCAAACGGAGCAGGCAAGTCTACAATAGTGAACATTCTCAATACTCTTCTTGAGCCTACAAAGGGATCAGCAACTATTGATGATCATGATGTTGTCTTCGACCCCATGGGAGTTCGAGAAGTGATTGGTGTTTGTCCTCAGGAACCAGCGTTCTATCCACACCTTACAGGTCGAGAGAACATCACCCTCATGGGGGATTTGCATCTCGTACCAAAGGAGGTACTCAGAGAGAGGATTGAAACTATGGTTGAGAAGATTGGTATGGAGGACCACATTGACAGACGAGCCAAGAAATACAGTGGCGGAATGATCCGAAGAGTCAGTATGCTCATGGCGCTAATTAGCAATCCCAAGGTTGCTCTTCTGGATGAACCAACAGTTGCGATGGATCCACAGTCCAGACGCGCAGTTTGGGACTTCATTCGAGAATTGAAGAAAAATGGCAAAGCTATCATCCTTACAACCCATTACATGGAGGAGGCTCAAGAGCTCTGCGATAGAGTTGCCATCATTGATGAGGGCAGACTGATTGAAATCGGTTCTCCTGAAGAACTGATGAAAAGACACCAAGCTAAAAACTTGGAGGAAGTCTTCCTGAAACTAACTGGGAAGAAGCTGAAGGAGGCAGTCTAGATATGAATAGAAGAAGAATATTTGCTCTAGCAAAGAAGAATCTAAAGATGTTTACCAGAGAACCTGCAGTTCTCTTTCTTCTTATTATCTTCCCACTAGCGATGACTTTTGTGTTTGGACTTGCGTTTGGAGGAATTGGAGGCGGTGGTACCACAAGTTTTGATGTGGGCCTTCTGAATCTCGATGTTACAAGTCCACATGCTGAGTGGAGTGATGCATTCATAGACAACCTGACATCATCAGAAGTGTTTGTCATCCATGATTTCGACGACAATGCCACTGGACATGAAGCTCTCCTACAGGGCAACCTCGATGCGTTCCTTGTAATACCGGAAGGATTTGGAAACAGTGTGATCTCGTACTTTGGGTCACCCTTCGATCCGAGCGCATGGGAGAACACAACACTTGGACTGTATGTCGATAGTGGCTCTATGATGGCTGTTTCAGTTGTTCCATCACTAGTCCAAGAGGCTCTCCTGAAGACCATCTTCGGGGAGGAAGCAATAGCTATTGGTCTGCCTGTAGATATTGGCAGTCCAGCTCTCGTGGAGTCGAGCACTCTTACACAGTGGGACTTCATGGCCCCGGGAATCTTTGCCTTCGCAGCGATATTCATGACCATGATTGTAGCACAGTCGATGACAGTGGAGAGGGATGAGGGTCTCTTGAAGCGAATCAAAACAACACCAGCTTCATCAGCTGACTACATGCTGGGTCACACCTTGGCCTATATGATCATTGCAGTTGTCCAAGTGATTCTTGTCCTTGCAGCCTCATACATGATTGGGTACAGACCTTCGACAGGGATTGCAGGGATTGCGTTCACCTTTGTAATCACTCTGGCATTCGCACTAGTATCTGTTGGTTTTGGTCTGATATCTGCGACAATCTCCAAGTCTGCTGAAACTTCTACAGGCATAAGCTTTGCATTTATCATGCCTCAGCTTTTCCTTGGGACTTTCATGCCTCTTGGAGGCGGGATCGAGGTGTTCGCCAATTTCATGCCAAGCAAGCACCTCACTGATGCGATTACAACCCTATTCCTCAGGGGAGCTCCAATAACTGCCCCAGCGATCTGGATCGAGCTTGCCATTGTATCAGTAGTGGGAGTCCTGCTCATAGCAGTGGGAGTCTTGCTTTTCGAGAGGTTCGGTTCTCGCTAGGAGTCCTTCGGGACTCCATCCTTTTTTCTATTAGAGTTATTAGGGAGGTTTATGAAAGTGAAAATGTGTTGTACAAGTGAGGTGAA
>JAEORI010000003.1 GCA_016840965.1 Candidatus Thorarchaeota archaeon
TCTCGAAAACGAAAGATGAAGGAGCACTAGGAACAGTTATTGGTATCACTCCGACATCGGACCAAATACCTCTTTGTGATAGAGTCAAAAGGCTCATGTTCCATATGGTAGCGCCATCAATCGAAACAGTAATACTACAATTTCCTACAATAGGTTCACCTGGATTCTTATCTAGAGGACCCCTCAAATAAAAGTAATCGAAATTCAGAAGAAAATCTTCAGTATAAGGAACATTTTGAATTTGCTGCGTCCAAACAATTCGGGTCCCAGAAACATGACCAAAAGCATTCTGACCGACCTTTCCACCCTGGCTTTCCACCATCACGTATTGTCTGCCCGTATTATCATAAGCTGCAAGTTGGACATCGTCAGCGTAAGTTGCAGTGTCAGTGCTATCAGCACTCCAACCTAGAGGGTAATAATCAACTGTCCCATTGGGATTAACATTTACACCTGGATATCCTTGATCATAACTTCCATTTACAACATAGAGTTTCTGAAGGTTCCAGACTGAAACTTCAGCTTTATCAGCAAGCCAATCATGTGCAACATCAAGAGGCAAGTCATAAGCGAGGTTCTGATAATTATCTGTTCGTCCAGACAGAATCTCTGAAGCAGTATATCCAGACTGTTCGACTACAACGGGATTTAATATTCCGTTTACTGACGCTTGAAAAGCAAGGTTATAGAGATTGGATCTGGTTAGTGGTTTAGTTTCCAAGGGATTTGACTCATTCTCTTCAATAGGTTTCAGTGATGAGCTATTTTCAGTTGCAAACTCAGAATCGATCTGGGTCGAAACCGGTATTTCTGGAACCCAAGTCATCGTGATAATGAACATTGATAGTACCAGTAATGAACATAGTAGTCTTCTTGCCATATCCCTCATCACCCAAATTCTGATGACTTTTTTCCGCATTAATTTGCCTGAAGCCATACCGCGGATTGTCGAGTTGATGAAAGTCTAGTATTTAGCCTAAATACGTTTGTGATGGTGTATGTCTTATCCTAGGGTAACCTCAAGCCATGTAGTATGAATATATTTCCTTGAAGTAAGTTATGTGTATCAATCTGGATGCACATTGTAAGTACTAGTAGAAGTATGAACAGGAACAATATACTCTGCTTCGATTGCTTTGAACATCAAAATATACACATCATCCACTGGATACCCTGATGAGATTAACAAGCGAATCAGTCTTACAAGATTAAAAGTTCCATCTTTTGCTTCAAGTGGGATCGCTTTCTCAATGAATTTTAACTTCTTTGGAAACTTTTTCTCACCGACTTGAAATCCTTGTATAAGTATTCCGTCCATGAACTCGTCAAACATCAGTTCGAAGGTTTTAGTTGTTTTGGCATCAATGACTCTATCGGGTCGTTCAGCTAAGGTATCATCAAACATCATACCTATGGCACGGGCATAATTCCTCATCTTGCCTTCCTGCTCCACAGAGGGTGGCGTCATGGTAATGAAAGCACAGATCAGATTATTGGTTGGTACTGTGCGAATGTTTTCTGATATTGGAATTATCGTGTAATCGTCGGTTTCTCTGCCTGCTTCGAACTCGGATCTGAAGTGCATAATTGCTGAGATAAAGGCAGATAGCATTCCCTCCTCGAACCCGCCTTTGAAGATTTTCTTATAGATAGGGACCCCACTGAGTTTATGAAGTACTAGGAAACCAAGAATGTTGTTTGCATCATTTATTCTGTTTTTGATCTCGATTGATGCCATGTTCTTCTCTTTTCTTTTCCGTGCGCGAGATTTCCGTATGGAAACCGCAGAGATGATGGCAATCACTCCAATGCCAATATATGGACTATATTCTAAAACTGTTTGAACCAAACGGACATTACTATCAAATATAGGAACGAGCGCTGCGCTAAAGCTTTGAGCCATCTCGCAGTTTTCTTTTTCAACTGCAATATTGACAGTGTAGGTCCCTGTGCCTGATAGAGGCATTGGAATATCAACTGAGTAGATTCCTACACCAGTTCTATCCATTTCTGCGTAGAAGTAAATGATACCTCCAGGTCGATAGACACCAAGTGTTACATTAGCATGATCTACAGGTATACCAGTATCCGATTCGGCAACCGATACCTCGACTGTGAGTGGAGTAGATTCAAGTCCAACAAGGCTTGAAATGGATGCGATTTCAATTGGCACTTTGTTGACTAGGAAAGAAAGAACATGTGATTTGGTTTCATAACCTTCTTTTGAAAATGTGATCCGGACATTATAGTCACCGATGCCCATTGGTGTTATTGTAAGATTATAATGGCCATTGCCTGTATTTGCGATTGCAACCCATTCAGACCCCTCCTCAGAGGCAACCACACTGGCACCATCAATACCTGTCCCATTATAAGATGTAGAATACACGAAATCTAGACTATATTGTCGTCCATAGATTAATGGTGCAAGTGGACCGGATGGAGGATTAAGAGTCGTTAGATAATGTGATTTGATTGTGATAATAAGAGGGACTGTTTCAAAATAGGGTGCTGCTGAAACAACGAGTACGCTAAATTCTCCTGCTCCAACGAGAGCGGTATCGAAATCTGCCTGCCACCAGTTCTTAACAATATCAGGTGTGAATTCTATGTCACCACTTGACCAATTACCAACTACCTGAGCACCATTATTCATGATTAAGAGACCATTCTCTGCATCACGAAATGTCAAGAACACAGAAACTGGTTGACCTACTACGGTTTCTAAGGTAGTTGAGTAGACTGACTCAAGAATAGCAACATGATGCAGAGCAAAGGTTGTACAGTCATAGCCAAGCTCCGAACCATTTGACCAGATGTAATTTACACCCCACATTCCAGCAGTCGTGTTTGTTGGTCCGAAGGTGACTGCAGAACTACTAGTATTGCCATCTATGCCTCCAATTGTTGATGACTTATACCAAACTGTAGAATTTGGAAATGTCCAAGTAAAATTCACCGGATCTATGAACATTGGAGTTCCATCAGCAGTTCCTAAAGAGATAGATAACCTTGCAAGATCGTCGCTATGGAAGATACTTTCATTCTCCCAATCTGTGGTACTTGATTCGTATCGCTCGACTACAGCTGCTAATGCATAATTTGGTGCATCACAAGTTATCTTCCACCAACCGAGTCTATCAAGAAGAGAGCTTGGTATTGTAAGTAGATGCGACTCAAAAATGCAGCTTGCAGTTACATCGCTTAGAAATGGATCAAGAATTGTGAAGTTCTCCCAATCAGAGGGGTGAGTTATCTTGAGTGTTAAATCCTCATATACACCTAGAAATCCAAGATAGGTTTGGAGAGCCAATTTTCCACTCAGACCAGATTCAATTGTATATGCAACACCTTGACGCAGGGTGTCAGTGGTCCAACTTGAGTTAAGGAATCTGTGATTAAGAAGGTGAACAGTATAATCAAATGAAACACTTATGTTCGAATACACTGAGAAATCAAGATTAGTATCCCAATAGTTTGAATTCAAGATTTGACCAAAGCCTGAACCAAGAACTCCTGTAATCTGCGCTGTTAATCCATTTATTGAAAATTCTAACCCTACAGTTTCACAATCTGGTGAAGATGCAGACAAAAGAGATACATCATCAATGAATGCAGTGATATAGAATGTATTTTGAAGGCCATCAAGATAGGAGTCTCCATCATAATCAGTATTCGGATCTAGGGTCATATCTCCATCGATAGAAAGCCCAACCTCAATTTCAAAGCTCGGGCCAA
>JAEORI010000199.1 GCA_016840965.1 Candidatus Thorarchaeota archaeon
ACAAATCGATTGGTCCCCCAGTAATAGCAGATACATTTGAAGAGGTCATGACTCGAATTAGGGAGAACACTGAGAGAATAACCAAGATTGTCCAAGAGTGCCCTGAAGAACAACTCTCTATCATTCCTCCAAAGGATGGTGGACCTTCAATTGCATGGGCTGGGCTGAGAACTACGCAGCATGGGATGTACCATGCGGGTCAGATAGCAAAGATACGTCGGATGATTGGTGCATCAGAGCTTAATCCTAATTCCGAAAACCTCTGGGAGAAAGCAATCGACTCAACTCTAGAGATTGTAAGAACACTAATTGATGAACATTAAACCCGTTCTTTATCTTAGCATCATTAAAAATGTTTGATAATAATTAGAGGACTTTCAATAAGGATCTGCCAAACCATGCCTAAAAGAAGTCAGCTCCGCACAGGATCTTGTCAGTTCTATTTTCTAACATATCGTTAGCTAACAGATAATACTGTCAGAGGTTTATCTAAATAGATTTCTTCATTGAAAAACCAACTGAAACTGTTGGAGGCACAAAAATATTGCCGCTCTTTGAAGATGGTGGATTCGCACGGGATATCTTCCTTATTCTCAGTAGTGGTATAGTTTTCTATTCGATTCTCTTCACTATGATATTTTTCAGTCAATGGTACAGGGATAAGTACAAGAAGACGCTTGACCTCCGGTTAGCCTGGTCAATATTTTTCTTTGGGCTCTCAGTGAATTCAATTTGCTTCATCATCTCTGATTTCTGGCTTACACTTGAGCCTATGAACACTGCATTTGTATCCTTAGGATATATCGCTTTAATGCTAGCTCTCACTGCCTTCTTTGCCGCCATGGAGATGATCCTCCCTTACAAGACCCGTCATTCACTCACGCTCATTGGCATTATTTCTACATTCATGCCTCTCGTTATCCCCCGCGCCTTCTTTGAGCCACTTGCTCTATTCGAAGCAATTCTCGCCCTCATTGGTATTGCATTATTCTTGAGATATACTTGGGGAAGTACATCTGGGAAGGTACGGAAAAGTGTGCAGTGGGTTGGTGTTGGATTTGTTGTCGGATGGTTTGGATTCATAGGACGCTCAGACACAGGATATCTAATAGGAGAAGCAGTCTATACACTTGGTCTTATACTCCTCACCATTGGTGTGCTGATTTTTGGGTATGTACTATCTACTTCCCCTGCATTGGATGAATTGGATTGGAATCAACAGATACTGGAATTATACGTGATTCAGATGGGTGGTATACTTGTATGTCATCATCAGTTTGTAGAAAACACAGAAATAGATCAAGTTCTTACAGCTGCTGGAATTGCTGGTATTCAATCCCTCTTTCAAGAAATTACAAGAAGCGAAACGGGATTGAACATTGTGTCTATTGGTGATTATGACATTTTATTTGCCCATGGAGCTGCTTTCACATGCGTTCTGATAGCTAAGAAACCCTACAAGGTTCTACTTGATAAGGTGCAAGAGTTTACTGACAGATTCGAATATGAATTCGGAACTGTCCTTCAGAGTTTTGAAGGCAGTCTTCGGGAATTTCACTCTGCCGATGAGCTGATTGAATCGGTTTTCTGATAATCAGAGCCAAGTTTCTAAATCCATTATAGCGCGGACAACCTATTTCAATTATAGATGCCTTTGGCAGTTGCTGGCAAAGCCCTCAAATGAATCGTTATGTATGGATTTATCTTCTCGGAAACGATCTCTACCAAGCTGGAAGCTCTTCGTATCGATGACAAAGAATCCAATAACCTTTCTCAATCTCCCGATAATCAGGTAACTTCTCTATGCAAATATCTTGGGCATACTCACAACGCGCACTAAAAGGACATCCTGATATTGGTTCTGTAAGGTCAGGGGGTTTACCGGGTATCCCGCGAATCCTAAGTCCTTTTTTCTTGATTTTTCGAATGAGATCCATTGATGGATTGCTCATGATGAATGCCCGTGTGAACGGATGACCGGGTGAATTCAGTATTCTTTTTGTATCACCAAACTCAACAATGTATCCCGCGGTCATTACTCCAACTCTATCACAGGTTTCAGCAATTGTACTTTGATTATTACTGATAAGTAACATAGACAGATCAAGTTCTTTGCGTACTATCTGTATGGCATCGAGGATTCGGTTCTGGAGACCTACGTCGACAGCTGTAGTTGGTTCATCAGCTATCATAAGTGCAGGAAGAGAAATGAGTGCCATCGCAATTAGCACACGCTGATCTTCACCAACACTAAATTGAGAAGGTTTCATATCTTTTCGAATATCGACATCCCCCAATTCTACAAGATCAAGTGTCTGAAGTACTCTTTTCATAACCTCCCATTCTTGGAGTTCATCATCCTCATCATGAGCCCAGAGAACCTCTGAAGTCTGTTCTTCAATGTTAGAATATGGATTCAGGGATTTGGTGGTGCCTTGGGGGACATAGGTAATTTCAACCCCTCGTATCCTTCTGTACTCCTTCTCATCAAGTTCTAGAAGGTCTCTTCCCTTAAACCAGATGTGTCCCTCAACGCCGGGAAGTTCTTCTCCTACCGTTTCAGATGTAAGTCCCTTCTTTCGTGCTTCATCTCTGAGTGCCCATAACCTCTTGTTTTCTTCATTTGATGCAGTTGAAGCATAGTATCTGGATAGCTGGTCAAACATTCCCAAGATGGCAAGTGCGACACTTGTCTTTCCAGCACCTGACTCACCAAAGAGACCCACTGATTCACCCTTTCGGATCTCAAAACTCACATTGTTCACTGCTTTAACTAATCCTTTCTTCGAAGTATAGTACGCTCTGAGGTTCTCAATTTTAAGAGTGACTTCGTCCGTACTGGCAACCATAATTTACACATTCATTTACTCTTGAAATACTCTATGGCTAAAGCATTATACGAGAAAATTATGCCTTCTTTTTGTAAAGCAATCGTTTTTCAGCTTCAAACCATATCCTTCCACCTGTGAAAGATACTACCAGATTCAGAAGATAAAATGGGATATAAAACCAAACAGATGGCCAACCAAATTCAATAAGAAAATCTGGAATGGTATGTTCAATAACTGCTGAATGTGATACATTCCAATAGACTATAGACATCCAGAATATTTGGAATAGAAGAATATGATACGAAGATCTTCCTACTCCCTGAATAAACTTCTGCACTCTTCCAGATGCAGTCTGTGGAATCAACATCAATGCTGCAAGAAACATGAATGCTGCATATCCATAAAACAAGAGTGTATAGTCGCCCCTAA
This sequence comes from Candidatus Thorarchaeota archaeon, assembly GCA_016840965.1. The sequence goes on from JAEORI010000199.1 coordinate 3,261, forward strand.
TAAATTCCTGAACTGTACTCATGAGTTGTCCAATGCTGCCTGGAAGAGAGCTAATGATTCCCGTTGAATAATCAAACATGAAGAATATGCTGATTGCCAAATATGGATAGATTAACCAATTACGTCTCTCCCGCATAGCAAAGCCTTTCGAAAACCAGAGTCCCAATCCAACTGCAGGGAGGAAGAACAGAATATTAACTCGTATTGCTGATATTATGAACCAATCATATGCAGATGAAGCACTTGGGTATAGAAACCATAGAATATACTGCATGATGAGCTCACTGATGAAACATAAAGCAATTGTCAACTTAGGCAATCTGTCAAATAACCAGTATATCATGGGGAAGACAAGGATTGAGCTCAATAGAACAGGTATGAACCAATTTCCAGGTCCCCAAAATGGAAGGTATCCAAGAATAATGTACTCGCTTGTATCGATGTGCCCGAAGGCTAAACCTAATCCTATGGATGCGAGGTAAAGAATCATGAAAGGCAAGACATAACGTTTGACTTTGCGTTTGAAATAATCTAGTGAATACAGATCTTTCAAGTTTTTGGCGTTGCGATATCTAAAAGAAACTCCCATGTTAAAGCCCATAACAATTAGAAAGAATGGTATGGATAGCCGTTCCCAGAATATGCTTCCCATTGCTCCTTTGATTTCCCAGGTGAGGCTGTGGTCCATCACGACAAATGCGATAGCGATTGCCTTCAGAACATCTAGTTGAAAATAGTATGGTCTCTCTTCTATATCTTGTAAAACTGGCTCTTCACTTGTCGCGCTTTCTCCCTCTATCATTCAAGCTCAATTATGCTAGTGAATTGCTCTACAAATACCATACGAATCGAGCATCCAAGAATGTGCATCAACACTACATCCTTAAAGCAGTCGTGATGCCATTGTTGCCAGCAAACAGGATGCAAAGAGATGGGTTTGAGAGACCGCGCTGTCACAACAGTGTACTTGGCATATTCCATTCAATCCATGGCGCAATCTATCATATGGCAATGGATGACGTTCTTTGTCAAGCATGACCTGCTTGTGAACGACTTTCTTATCCTAACTTTTGCGTGGTCTGCACCTGCGTTAGTTGTTATGATTGTAACTAATGTTTGGGGGTCTCTTTCAGACCGAATAAAGCGACGAAAACCTTTCATGGTCATCGGATTCCTCGGATATGCTTCGACATTCTTCTTTTATTCTATGGTGACTGATGTTCTCCAATTCGTACTCGTTGGAGTGATAGGTGCAGTCTTCTCGTCTGCGGCGTTACCGATGGGTCAAGCACACCTGACTACTAAAACTGATAGGAAAGGTGAACGCCTAGGTTTCTTTCTAGCTGCACAATCTGGCGGATGGTTCTTTGGAGCCCTAAGTAGTGGACTATTACTCGATATCATAGGTATGCGTCCACTGTTTATTCTTGCGGCAACCCTTGGTATTGTTGCAACAGCAAGCTGTATAATTTACATTCGCGATATTCCATTTGATATTAGGGAGAGAGAGATTGGAAAGGGTTTCAGAGAAA
>JAEORI010000200.1 GCA_016840965.1 Candidatus Thorarchaeota archaeon
CCCAGAAATCAAGTACTTCTTTTTCCAATGCCTGTGGGTCATATCGTTTTGGTAGTGGACTCATGTCAGTATCCTCTCACTGAGATAATAGTTGGAGTATTCATAGAATTTCACAGAGCATTTCGGAGGCGAGAACGTTCTAGAATATAGACTAGGGGGAAGGTCTTCTGATTCAGTTGATTTGGCAATCCGTCCTTTCCAACTTTTCTCACCTATTCGCTCTCTGGTATCTCATTCTGACTCAGTTAAAAAACCTTAGGTTAAAACCTTTTGACCATTCAGGAAATCCAACCAATGTTTAATTGAAATTTCTAAACCATCTTTTGTGATGTGAATGCAATGAGCGCTCTGGAAGAAAGACCTCTTGACAAACTTGCAGAAATGATTTTCAATGTTCTTTGGAAAGATCTTCTTGAGGTATGGAAAGCTATTCGAAAAAAGATGGACCAAGAAGGAACAGAAGCTGTGAAGGCAGCATTTGATGATGCTGCGGGTCGATTTACCAAGGGGCCATTCAAAGAACATCTTGAAGTGAGATGGGGTATGAACTTGTGCGTTCACTGCAATGATGATAATATTGAGAAGAATGGGATCGCATACGTTGAACCTACTGGTGATGGACTTGAGTTCAACCAGTGTTTGAACTGTCGTATCGGTATTCTGTACAAACTTGTCACTGCGACTGCAACTCTGGATACTTACAATGTAATTGTGGGCAGTCCTGAGCAATTCAATGGGATGTCAATCTATTGGAATGCGATTGTCCCTGAAGGAATGAAGAAGTTCCTACCGACCTATGAGATAGTTGATGGTGAAGGCCAATGGCAAGGAACCATTTCCTTTGATGATTCATTTAGCGTCAAGTTTCTCCCCTTCGTAGCAATGACAGCATCCACACCAAGAGATTCTGAGGCTCCATGGACTACGGACCTTCCCGGAACAATCAAACTTGCTGTTGACGCTTTTCTTGCTGATGCAAAATATCAGGTTGAGGTTGCACTTGCTCTAAAGTAATGGTTGGGTGATCATTTTGAATGAAAAACTAGTACGAGATAAGGTACCCGAGCTAATCAGGGAGAATGGCGGAAATCCTAAGATTCGAATTGCAGGTCCTGATGAGCTTGATGTGCTTCTTCGTGAAAAAATCGTTGAGGAAGCAAAGGAATTCCTTTTCACTGGTGATACTGAAGAGCTTGTCGACATTCAAGAAGCCATCGAAGCACTGCTCAAACTTAGGAAAGCAGATACAGCTCTAATCGAGCTCCAGCGTCACACTAAACTCCTTGCACGTGGTGGTTTTACTCAGGGGTATGTTCTTTCTTCCGATGAACCGGATTAGGAAATAGCTCACTTTACATACTCTGAAAACTCGGGAAGTGCTTTTATACTAATTTTTTCAACTCGAAATTGTGAATACCACCCTGTTTAGTGGTGGTTCCATGTGGTCATGGAGTGAATTATTATGGCTACTGATGAAGTTAAACGAATCCCTGAAGTCCCAGTTACACATGAGGATGGCGGGCCAATCTCAAGGTATCATGTTGAGAGATATCCAGTCAAGGAGTTGCCGTATGACACCGAAAGCATTTGTCCTGAATGTTTCTTGACAGACGATAAAGTCCACGTTATCAAGGCAACACTATATGAAGAAGATGGGAAGGTCATGTACAAGAAGACCTGCGAAGAACACGGTGAGTTTATTGATGTCTACTGGGGCGATGCTGAAATGTTCAAGAGGGCACAAAAATGGTGGTACAAGTCAATTGGACTTGATAATCCCCGAACTGAAACTGTGAAGGGTTGTCCAGAAGACTGTGGTCAATGTCCGGAGCACAAGTCTCATACTGCCCTTGCTCTTCTAGATGTAACAAATCGATGTAATCTTCGATGTCCAATTTGTTTTGCTGTTGCTGCTGAAGGTGGTACGGTCTATGAACCCGAGCCCCAAGAAGTCTTTGATATGCTGAAGAATCTTCGAAGTAATTTACCAGTTCCAGCACCAGCTATTCAATTTGCAGGTGGTGAACCAACTGTAAGTAAGCACCTTCCACAATACATCAAATGGGCAAAACAACTTGGTTTTAGACATGTTCAGATTGCTAGTAATGTAATCCGAATTGGTAAGAGTAAAGAGTATCTCCAAGAACTTCGTGATGCTGGTTTGTCCACTATTTACATGCAGTTTGATGGCATAACTCCTGACCCATATCTTGCGGCACGTGGCACAAATCTCCTTCCATTGAAAAAACAAGCCATCCAGAATGCACGCGAGGTTGGAATGGAATCTCTAGTTTTGGTGCCAACTGTAGTCCGTGGAGTCAATGATGATCAACTAGGCGGTATCATTGAATTTGCAGTAGAAAACCGAGATGTCGTAAGATGTGTCAATTTCCAACCAGTGAGCATTACCGGACGTATCGATCATACAGCACGTCATGAAATGCGCATCACAATTCCTGATGCTATTCATCTAATTGAGAAACAGACTGGTGGCCGAATTCCACACACTGAGTGGTACCCTGTGCCATCAATGATGCCCGTTGGTCGTGCACTCGGTCTTATTAAAGGTGGTCCGGATCTCGAACTAAGTTCTCATTTTGCTTGTGGAATGGCTACTTTCATCTATATTGATGATGATGGTGGCTACAGACCAATTACGGACTTGATTGATGTTGATAAGTTCCTAGTCTTACTCGAAGAGATTGCCAATCTCTACGCTGATGGAGCAAGAGGTGCAAGTACAAGAGCCAAGGCAAAGCTCGCAGCGGGTGCACGTCATATCAAGAAGAAAGGACTCATTAAGGACCTTCTTAGTGCATTCCTTAACCGCGGTGATTATGAGTCACTAGCTAAGCTGATGCGACGTATCATTATGATTGGTATGATGCACTTCCAGGATCCATACAACTTTGACCTTGAGCGAGTCCAACATTGTGACATCAACTATTCTGTTCCTGATGGAAGAATTATCCCCTTCTGTACAATGAACACCATTCATCGATCAAGAGTAGAAGAGAAATTCTCTAAGACAATTGAGGAATGGCGTACTGGTCACAAACCAAATCAGGTTGAAGAAGAAAGCATTTCTAAACCCTATAGCAGTGAAACATAGGTTTCTTTCGAATGGTGTTGGTGTCTAATTAAATGGCACACACCACTCCTATTTTTTCTATTCTAACTTTTTACCTAGACATACCATCGAACTTTAAGTAAGAAAATGAAAAAATCTTAGAGCAAGAATCATCGGAAATCGCCCTCGTAAAATTGCATTTTTGTAAGGTTTGGCGCCACATAATTTTGTGAATTTTCCCAGTACCAAAACAAACTTTAATAAGCAGAACATAGAGTTAATAACAATCTAAGTAGGACTGAACGGGCATAAACCGTGTTAAAGTAAAATCAAAGGCGAGCGTGTGGGCTAGTTTTTCGTTACATGCCCTCAATTACGAAACTCCCCCCTCCTACCACGATTCCCACGTGCTCGCCACCTTATCCTTCTGCGAATAGAACGTGATTCTTAAAGCACGAAGCTTTCTTTGTCGTGTTTTATTTCTCAATCCGTATGGAATTCTTAATTAGTAACTAGGCAAATTGTCCATCAAGTTGATGTTCATGTCCAGAAAACATGCTCTTGATGTGATTCAAGTTGATGCCTTCACCGATACACCATTCGGAGGAAATCCTGCGGCTGTAGTATTGGATGCTGACCATGTCAGTGAAAAAACTATGAATAAGATTGCGCGTGAAATGAATGTAAGAGAAACCGTTTTTGTTTCTAAATCCAACGTGGCTGATTTCCACTTTCGTTACATGACTCCAAAGAGTCAGATAGGTTTCTCTGGACACCCTACAATTGCCGCTTTTCATGCTCTGGTAGAAGAAGGCTATATTGAACTCGTTAGTGACATTACAATGGTACGTCTAGAAACTAGTGGTGGGATTCTGGATATAGAGATTGTGAGAAACGAATCAACTGGACATCATGAGATTCAGATTACGCACAAGAAACCACAATTCATGGATACATATGACCCAAAGGAATATGTTGATGCTCTTGGATTGTCTCTGGCAGATATTCACTCTCCAAATCCACTCCAGACTGTAAGCACAGGAACTCCTCATTTAATGGTTCCAGTTTCTACTAGTCGGTCATTAGATAAAATCAAACCTAATTGGGACCAGCTGAAAGAATTGCAAACAACCTCTGATTATGTGTCAATGAGTGTTTTCACTAGGGATACGCGCGAACCTACATCTGATGCTCAAGTTAGACATTTTGCTCCTGCCCTTGGCGTCTATGAGGATCCTGTTTCAGGTTCAGCTGCAGGAAGCCTTGGTAGTTATTTGATCAAGTACGGACTAATGGAAGCAACCTATCCAGTGACAAGTATTGTTATTGAACAAGGCCATTATGTTGAGCGACCCGGGAAAATATTTGTTGAAGTCCGTGGTAATCAAGAGGGCATTGATCAAGTCAAAGTGAGTGGAACTGGAGTTACAATCATGAAGGGAAAACTCTATTTCTAAAAAGCTCTCAATTTTGTGACAACTCACTTGCTGGGCTCCAAAGACTTATCTAATTACTAGATTTGCAAACCGGTGACCTTCAATGTTGGATACCATGAAAAAAGCCATAGATGCTTTCTCCGACAAGGATGTTTCATTTGCAGACCTTAGAGTTGAAGACCGAACTAGTACAAACTTTTTTGTTACAAATGGAAATCTTCTCAGTTTTAATCGTGCTTCAGCAGCTGGCGCAGTAGCTCGTTCATTAGTCGGTGAATGCTGGGGGACTTCATCCTCCTCCTTGCCTCTTTCAGAGAAAGGATATTCGGACCTTCTCAAAACAGCTACAAAGATTGCTAAAGCTTCTGCTAGATTTTCAAGGAAAAAGATTGATCTTTCCGGGGTCGAGGGCATCGAGAAAACAGTCTGGCAAAAAGTCAAAGAGAATCCTAGCAATGTATCAATAGAAGAAAAGATTGAGCTTGTTATGAATCTCGATAAAGCACAAAAAATTGATGACAAGATAGTTGCATCAAACTCAGCTTACTCTGATGCACGAAGAATCTATCGTTTAGTTAATACAGCTGGATCGGAGCTTGAGTGGGATGAATCACGAATTCGTGTAGTTGTCCAAGCTGTAGCTAGAGAGGGAAATAGCATCCAATTCGATTATGATATTGTTGATGGAACAGCGGGCTATGAAGTTGTCAGAAGCATTGAGCCTGAAGAATTCAGTTCTAAAACTGCTAGAGGTGCAATCGACCTCCTATCTGCCAAGAAACCACCATCCGGAAAGGTCACTGCTGTTATTGATGGCAATATCGCAGGTTTGATAGCTCACGAGGTTTGCGGGCATGGAAGTGAGGCTGATGAAGTGGTTAAAGGCCGGTCATTTCTTTCCAATCTTGTAGGGAAAGAAGTAGCTAGTGAGCAAGTTTCAATGTTCGATGATGGAACCCTCAAAGGTCCTTCAGGAAGTATACCTTTTGATTCTGAAGGTACACCAACATCAAGGACACCAATCATAGAAGATGGGATTTTCAAAGGCTATCTTCATACAATTGAAACAGCATATCTCATGGGTGTAAAACCTACTGGGAATGGTAGAGCGCAAGACTACAACCGTCGTATTTTTGCTAGAATGACCAATACCTTCTTTGAAATTGGGGATTGGAAAGATGATGAAATTATAACTGATACTAAAGATGGGTTGTATATTATAAAAGGCACATCAGGTATGGAGGATGTCGTTGGCGGGGGTGTTCAAGCAACAGCTTTGAAAGGTTACATTATTAAAAATGGGGAAAAGACGCAGCTTGTTAGACGTCTTTCAATTGCTGGTAAAGTTTTGGAGATGTTAAAAACAGTAGATGCCGTTGGAAGCAAATTGTCATTCAATGGTGGAACCTGTGGAAAGGGGGAAGAAGATTTCATTCCAGTATCGTCTGGAGGACCACATATGCGGCTAGAGCTTATCGTTGGAGGTGGTTGAAATGGACATATCTGAAACTACTCAAAACGTTATGCAATTAGCTGAGAAGAAAGGCGCTACTCAAGCCGAGGTTTTCGGAATACTAGTGAAGACATCTAGCGTCTATATAGATGATGACATCGTAAAAATTGGTACTTCTCAGACCGAACTCGGTTTTGGACTTAAATTCATAATCGATAAAAAAATCGGATACACAAGTTCAACACTTACATTCGAATCAATTGAGGATTTTGTAGAACGTGCTAGTTCAATGGCGAGAGTAAGTGAATCTAATCCTAAATTTGAGTCATTACCTAGTCCAAAGAAAGTATCAGGCAATCCTGACAAGTTTTTTGACCGAAAAACGGCTGAAATGGATAGTAATAATCTTGCAGAGAATGCAATGCTGGTAGTAGAAAGTGCAAAAGCAGAAAATGTTACAGTTCCTAATGGTACTCTGCGTTCTAGCTCATTAGATTTCAGAGTGATGAACTCTCTTGGCGTAGATACAGGCTCAAAATCAACAATTGCTTTTGGTTTCTTCACTGCTAAGTCAGAATCATCAGGTTCTGTTGGCGAAGGTATTCAAAGGTGTTGGTCAAGAGATATTACTAGAATCGATTTTGAAAAAATTGGATTGAAGCTGAAAAATCAAGCGTTAAATGTTCTAAAGGCAAAGGCATTCAACGAGAAATGGGAGAATATTGTTGCAGTTTTAGCTCCCAGTGAAGGGGCAGAGCTTATTGATTCATTAATAGGTTCAGCAGCCTCTGCAGAAAATGTGAACAAGAAATCAAGTCCATGGACTGACAAAGTTGGGGATCTTGTAGCGGATGCGTCAGTAACTATCTTTGATAACGGTTTATCAGAATTAGGACTGCTCAGTGCTCTCGCTGATGATGAAGGAATGCCAATGCAAAAAACTACAATCATTGAGAAAGGCATGTTGAAATCTTATATCTCCGATAGTTACTTTGCAGCTCAATTGGAATTAGAATCAACAAGTAATGGAATGAGACGAGGGGCTCGTAATATCCATGGTACTTTTATAAATCCTGCAAGTTGCAGTCCAACCACTCTTGAAGTTTCACCAAGCTCAAAATCTGTAGATGACATTATTAGTGAGATTGACAGGGGCGTACTCATTGAGCACTTTGCTTGGCCACAAGTAGAACCAAACTCTGGTTCGTTCTCAAATGAAATACGAAACGCACAGATCATAGAAAATGGTGAATTAAGAGGTCAGATTAAACACGCTTTGCTGGTAGGAAATCTATACGAATGCCTCAAAGGTGATATGCTGTTGGCAAACGATCCTGAGATTCATGGAATCTCTAATCCTGGACGAAATGGGAGTGTGATAATGCCCACCATGGTGCTTCCTAGCACTGAACTTGTTGGACAGTAACAATTGAAACATATTACGAAGTTAATTTGCCTCTATGATGGTGGATATACTCTTTGACCAGATTCAATCATTCTAAGACTTAGAAGAATCATTTCCTCTCCATTTGAGTTAAGCATCTTTTTCATTGGCTCATAGGCCCGTGGAATATTCTTTTTCAAGTACTGAAGATACTCATCCTTTGACTCAATAAGTGCTCTGTGCATCCCTTCGACATGATCAATGAGCGATGGTTCCCAAGGAGCTTTTTGCGCCTTGGTTCTTGGCATTACTTGTTGAAGTGTTCGAATGATGCTCTCTGCCAGTTTCTTTGAATCCTGGATACGATGCTCACTTGATACTTCTCGCTTCTTGTCCTTTTTCGAAGATGCTTGCACTTTTGCTATGAACGCTTTGACTTCCTCTGGAGTCATTGCTGGTTCTTCAATATCAGATTCAATCACAAGCCTTCTCCAGGCTCTTTTACCCTGAAATTCGAGGGGAGAAACGTATCCTTTTGCCTCCATGTCCATCAGGTATTTCCTGAACATATCTTCAGTTATCAGTGACTTCGGTCCTGACAATACAATATACTTCTGGAAAAGGACGGCTTCAAATTCAATGACTGCCCATCCAAAGGCACTCACGATACCTATCTCTATCTCTCTCTCCAGGTCGTTGGCGTCCAACC
>JAEORI010000201.1 GCA_016840965.1 Candidatus Thorarchaeota archaeon
AATGAATATAATAACAGATGGAGAAATGCACCAGACGCAATTCCAATTTAGTCACTATGATCTTCAGTCGGTGCCCAAGGAGTCCTTCTAGGCGAGCATCGGGGCACAGTTTCAAAATATGTTTTGTACTCATTTCCAAACCGTTTCAGCAGTCCGGGTTCCTCAGACTTGATGAAGTAAATATGATTTCCCAGGAAGAAGCACATAGCCCATAGAAACACTGCATAACTAGAGAGGATTATGGACTCTCCAAACAAGCCCAGGAGTACTCCAGTTATCATAGGGTTGCGCATGTTCCGATAGATGCCAACCACGACGAGATTATGAGTCGGTGCCCATGGAGCAAGGGTACCTTTACCAATAGAGGCAAACATCCTGATGCATATTACTAATAGAGATACCCCGAAGATGAGGATGAGTATTCCAATCAACAAAATTACTAGGTCATAAGGCCATGGAAAATCCCAACCTATAGTTACATCTTTGGTAAGCCACATCAAGACCCAAGGTATGAGAATCATGACAGTTATTGGTAATAAGAATGAGCTCGCGTGTTCGCGTTTACTCATAATGAACATCTCCGATCATTCGATGGCTGCATAGCCTTTTCGCATGATGGTATCGACGATCTCATTAGATTTCTCAGGATAGTCTATGTTATAATGAGCTCCTCTACTCTCCCTTCGCATCCGAGCCATCCTGATTATGAGCTCTGCTACTAGAGCTATACTCCTGAGCTCAACAAGATCTGGAGTGATTTTAAAATCCCAGTAGAACTCGTTTATCTCCTTTTGAATGAACTCAATCCGATTTCGTGCGCGGATGAGACGTTTATTCGACCGGGCGATTCCAACATAGTTAATCATAATTCGTCTTATTTCGTCCCATAAATGAGAAATGACAACCAATTCATCAGGGTCTGTTGCTTCCCCTGGGTCCCAAGGTGGTATTTCAATAGGTTCATGATTAGTTTTTAGTTCCTTAGCTGCAGTAACTGATGCGTTATGTGCGAGGACTGCAGCCTCAAGAAGTGAATTGGATGCTAGTCTGTTTGCACCATGAAAGCCGGTGCACGAAGTTTCACCAATCGCATAAAGACCAGACACATCAGTCTGTCCATTGATGTCTGCTTTGACACCACCCATCATATAATGTGCTGCAGGTACTACCGGAATTGGAGACTTCGTTATGTCGATACCAGCCTTAAGGCATGTTTCGTAGATGTGTGGAAATCGAGTTTTGATATAATCAGGATCTTTGAATGTGATATCAAGCCAGACATGATCGGCTCCAGTCTTTTTCAGTTCCGTGTCAATTGCCCTAGCAACAACATCGCGAGGCGCTAGCTCTTCATCCTCGTGGTAGTTTTGCATGAACCTTTTTCCATCAGGTCCCAAGAGCCGTGCACCCTCACCGCGCAGCGCTTCTGATATGAGGAAGGAACGAATCTTATGATGGTACAGAAGTGTTGGGTGAAATTGGACCATCTCGAGATTCATTACTGTAGCACCAGCACGGAAAGCCATAGCGATGCCATCGCCAGTAGCTACGTCGGGATTGCTAGTGTAGAGAAAGACTCGACCCGCCCCACCAGTCGCCAAGATAACAACTTTGGCAGTAAACCGCTCAACTTCGTTTGTGTTGAGGTCTAATATATATGCACCATAAACGCGATTGTTCCTAACAAATAGGTTTACAGCCATATGGTTCTCATAGATGGTTATACGATCTTCACTTTGTATTTTCTTTGCAAGCGCAAGCTCAATGTCTTCGCCAGTATGATCTTTCACATGTAAGACTCGACGTTTGCTATGGCCTCCTTCAAGCCCAAGCTCATACTCTCCAGTGGACTCTTGGTCACAGAAATCAACGCCCAAAGCCACCAGTTCCTGAATCCTTGCAGGACCATCTTTTACAATCTGCTCCACTATATCGTGATGACAGAGACCATCTCCAACACGGATAGTATCAGCAACATGCAATTCAATCGAGTCCTCAGCAGAAACAACAGCCGCTATTCCTCCCTGTGCTCTTATGGTGGCAGACTCTGTGAGACGATCTTTCGTGACGATATTGACCGTTCCGTATTTTGAGGCTTTTATGGAGAATAACTGACCAGCAAGCCCACTACCAATGACTAGAAAATCCGATGAATAGATTTTGTTGGCAGACCTTGTCATCGTGATTTCTCCATGTTTCGGTCACCCTATTTAACTCATAAGGGTTCGTGAATGTAGTAGGAAGACATTAACACAAGTGTTGCATTTATTCACAAGAAGGGACTGATGAATAATGACAAACTGTGCAGAATGTATACGGTATGGCTATTCGCGAACCAATCAAGTAGTGTATCCATGTGCACTCTGCGGAGAGCTAAGATGTGAAGACCATACAATCTGGGTTCCAGCGCATGAAATTGACCGACCATTAGATGAGAATCAAGCACTCCTTCAATTGTTTCGAAAGCAATCAAAACAAGGTGGATGGTATTGTTTCTGCGGGCGTTCCTCACACGTTCCGCGTGGTGTTTCCTATCGCGCAGGTTCAAATAGAGAAGGAGGAAAAACAGTTACTTCCATATTCGAACATGAGAAGAAACCCGGCCTTGAAATGTTTCGTATGTGGGAAACAGGAGTGATAGAGGACGGATATGAAAAATCATGGGAAGTTAAGAACTATGCACTCTCATGCTCTGTTGCAACTATTATGGTCTTAATCGCGTCCCTTCATGCAGCGCAGAGAACAAAAACCGGATTTCTTGACACCATTTATCGCACCGCCATCAGTACAGTCGGTGAAAAGAAAGACACATTCTTCGTCCCATCAAAGAAATTGTTAGAGATGTCTGTGGGGGAAAATCCGAATATGAGTGCACTTGTAGAATTCATATGCTCTAGGTGTGCCGTGATTGCATGTTTGAATAGGCAAGCCCCATTCTATGATCAGAAGCTCTTCAAAGTAATTGTATCAACGCCAGAAACTCTTTTCGTAAATAATGAACCATGACTAGCAGTGAATAACATCAGATATGGTTAAATATTGAAAATTTGAGCTCATCATGGAGCTGGCTTGTGTGGATATTGAAGGAATAGTCATATTCGACGCAGCAGCAGGAGTTCCTTTATTCTCCAGAATGAAGACAAAGACTGATCCTTCATTATTTTCTAGTTTTATAGCAGCTATTGCTCATTTCACGAAGGAAATGAAACTTGGAGGTTTATCATCCTTTACTACTGAAGAAAAGGTAATCTATTTAGCTCCAAGAGACAAGATTGTAACTGCTCTCATCGCACCAAAGAAGAAAGAGTATGAACAAGCTTATTCCTTGGCAGACGAATTGGGAAAACAGTTTGAAGAGAGTGGTTTAAGCTCAGAAGTTTCAACAACATTATACAACGAGTTTGCAGAGATTGCTGACCAATACCTTAGGAAAATCCAGAACCCCTTCTTAACAAGAGTTTCAGAATTCATTCAAGAGGAGTATGATGGGAAAGTTTCTATCAGACCTAGTCTAATGAAGCAAGATGGTTCTCAAGGCACTGTGGATTTGCTAATTGACGCTGGAAGAAAAGAGTCCATCGGGAGTGACTCGTGGGGACATTTTGGGGAGAACTATAGTTTTGTCAAGGCTATTGAAACTCGAGCTGGAAGGACACATATCATCGACTTCATTGATTCGTTGGACAATTTTGCAGTCCTTACTATGAAAAAGGATGAGATGGTGGTCCAACCATATTTTCCGTCAAAAGCCATAATTGTTGCAAGAGAGTATGACAATGCCGCTATTGACTTTCTCAAGAAACTACCTCAGGGAAAGAAAAGGAGATACATTGATGGTGCGTACCTCTTTGCAGGCTTCAAACCAAGGGGGATTCCAAAGGACACCAGATGCACTCTAGATGTCTGGGAGTGGCATGATGACCAGAAACCAATACGTATCGAAATATGAATCTCAGCAAATATCGATACACACCCTCTCGATTCTTCGATACTTAATGTTCGAATTTCCATTTATCGATGATATGTCAATACGACATCATTTGACAAGGGAATTAATCGAAGGTGAGGAGAGCGATCATTCTCAGCCCGGTCAACAATACTTCCGCCATATGCTTTCACCATTCGTATTGGGGTACTATTAGGCAAATGAATTTCAATCTCATCAGGGAGAATTTCCATGCCAGTTTCAATCTGGTGTTGATTTGTTGACATACCGATGTCAATATGCGCCTTTCCAAACCTAGTAGGAAGTCCATTAATCGTGAGGGGTTTCTTTGCTGTAAACCATTCACTTGGTATACCAGCAAGAAAGACAAGGTTGTTTTGATCCTCGAAAACAAGCATGTCACTGATAAGGAGAACGAGGTCTGCAGCAGCTAATACGCTTGCTCCATCTCCGTTAGCACCACCAAAAGTCCGGGGATTTACGAAATCCGGAAGGAGAAAATCTTCAGAGAGAAATTCAAGAGCCCTTTGCAGGAGAGGCTCAGCTACATCACGCACCTTGTCCCAAACGTAAAACTGCGCAAGTCTTAGCGCGAGATGGCTCGAAGGAAACTCTTCAGTTTCATTAGCTTTCCAGAGACCTCGTATAAGACGCCTTTCGGATATATCTTTGCAAAGAGATCTGAGAAAATGCTTATCGAATCCGTCAATCTTAAGTTGAATTATACTTGTCAATATGTCAAGTAGGGTCCTATCAATTTCAGGCATGTGGGGGTCATTGGAGCGAGGCCACCTAGCTGTTTGAATTTCATAAAATTTTTCTTGTAAATGTTTTTCAACCTGAGAAACAGTGTTTCTTATTTTTGAAGCTAAGGCTACTTCAGTCAGAGCGAAGTAGTTCAAACTCTCTTTAAGTGCCGCAAAATCCCAGAGTAATTCATTGAATTCCATCAACATACTAGAATTCAGAAGACGATAATGTTCAAGTGGGGCATCTTCGGCTTCATTTTCGAAATGCTCATTGGAATAATGACTGACCCCAATCTTCAAGGAATGATCTGCCGCAAGTTTTGTAATTAGGTGTTCAGCCAGAAATACAAGGTGATTGTGTGTATCATGCAGAGATTCTCTTTTTAACGAATATCCTTGCATCTTCAAGAATCCCCATAACATCGGGGAAATCATTGTAGCATCTAAGATATACTCAGAACTCTGAATAGTCTTAGCTAGTTTGTGCATAAGTTGATGAACTACATCAAGTCCGCCAGACTTAATTAAAGCAAGGAGAATTCTCATTCGTTCCTTCCAGTTCAAAATGAGCTTACTTTGGCCTGAAGCTTCTGAAAACAACACTGACCAAGCTTGAATGGCGAGACATGCAGAAGTCTGCGATAAAACATTATCCAGTCGTTCGTCGGGGAATAGAGTTACGCAACGTTTCTTGGAAAACTCATACCATTTTCCAATCGCCAAGTCTCGATTATGACTATCGGGTTTGTGGGTTGCAGATACATCTGTGTGATATATCTCAAGAGGAGAAGCAAAGAGAATTGTCTTGGTTCCTGCAGGGGCAAGCTCGATACTAAATTTCAGTACAGCAGTTCCTAATCCTTCTTTAGAGAAGATTTTGTAGTCATACCTAGTTTCATCAGACAGAATGGCTTCAGGAATTGAGATGTCGTTTGCATCGACCAAGTAGACAGCAGATGGACCAGTGTCAAACCGGACTGCTAGAGTTTCATTAACAAAGACTTGATTGTTCGTTGCATCAAATTCAATTGTTTCGATTGGCTCAAAACCCATCACAGACATAGGTCTAAGAGTAAAATAGAAGGTCATTGTCGCACGTTCAAGTGAGATGTTTTTCAAAATGATTTCATTATAGAGGTAGTCAATGTCTTGGTCTTCAACATGATAGACTAGTCTGGTGAAATCGACTGATTGAATATGAGTCTTCCATTCGTAGAGTTGGTCTTCGGTTGAAACAAGTCTTAGCTGCGGCTCGTCCTTTCCCATTAGTGCAGGAAAAGTGATTCCATCTGATCCAAGAATCCATACATCTATTGCTCCACAGCTTGGGATGGTTGTTACTAATCCTCGTGAATCAGCCAGACCGAATTTCTTTGAACCTGCACCACCTATCGGAAACCAATTCCGATATGCATTGTTTGGTAGTTCAGATATTAGAACTTCTTCACCATCATAGTCTTTCAAGGTAAGGTCTACCCATGAAAGGAGCATCCAAGGTTCAGCTTCAAGATAGACATATGCATTGAGTTGCTCTCTTAGATAATTTATTTCTGAATCTGCAGGCATCTTAATGGTTGGTAATTGCAATCTATGATTCTGTGCCACTCTTCTAAAACGTTGCAAACGAACAGAATCATCAATTACCAATCCAAAGAACCTCGTTCGGAAAATATTCGTTTCCTTTAATACTACGAAAGATTTACGGTCTTTGTCATTTATTTGTATGTTTAGGCTATCTCCCGAAAAAACGACCTAAGCCCCTAATCATGAGCTAGATGATAAGTGCTAAAGCCTTAATAGAGCTAAACCAAAGATTGCCTTCGTCAAGTATAATTTGTAGAAACCTTAGTTGGTTTTAGAGCCAACAGAGAAAAGAGGGAAGCATTATGGCAGAAGTTCTCACAAAACCATCCCGACGCATCAGAAACATGGTAGTGAAAGAACTTCGATTAATAGTAAAGGACAAGGTTGCACTGCTTCTGATCTTTATGCTCCCAGCTGCACTTATTGGCATGCTCTGGTA
>JAEORI010000202.1 GCA_016840965.1 Candidatus Thorarchaeota archaeon
ATCCTCATCTCTGCCATAAGTAGGTCTGGAGCGTCAGTACAGGGTTGCGAGAGGAGAACACCTCCCTCTGGTTGTTCTGGGGCCGGTTTTTCTGTATTTTTTACCTCTCTGGAGATTGTTTCGAGTTCTTCTCTCTGTTGAGCGTATGTTTCCAAATTAAGGACTGGACATCTTGAAATCTTGCCATCTCTTACAACAACTGATCGTGCAAAAGCTCCGCAGGTAGTCAAACCACATAAGCCACAATCAATCTCAGGTGTGTTCTTCCTTGCTCTGGTCCAGATACTACTCATTAGTTGCTAACCTCTTACTAAAGCAACAGTAGGATTCTCCTATTTCACCTAAAAAAACACAATGTCTTAGGCCATTTTTTCATCTGACACATTTCCGAAGCTGTTACTTCACAAAAATACAGTCCGGCTTTAGGAACTTGGTCGAATCTGAACCAAGGACGTGACGCTAATACAAAACAGAAATTCTCCTAATATCATCTTGGTGAACATCTATGCCTCCCTCGATACGACTGCCCAAAAGTGCACTTCGTGTTCTACAATGTCTCACAATGAGAGGTCCTCTATCACCCAGAATCATCAGCAAAGAAGCTAATGTACCACTTCGGACTGTAACTTTTGCTTTGGATCGTTTGGTTCTCACCAATCTTTGTGAGAAAATACCTAATCTCAGCGACATGCGACTGACACTCTATATTGCTGATCAAGAGAAAGCTAGAGCTGTTTTTGCTAGATATGGACAGTTGGTTAAGTAGGATGTTCGCTATGAGGAGTGAATTTACATGCTGACTTTTTCTGAGCTCAAACTGAGGTGTGAAAAATCAATGGCTAGACCACCCAACAGCGATAGTGAGGAAACTGTATCTATTCTATTTCAGAATGATTGGGTCCGAATCCTCACTGTCTGTGATTCTGATAATTCAGAAAAGTGGAGAATAGAAGTTGAGATGTCACTCCCTTCGAAAAAGAATCACCAGTATGGAAAAGATGCAATGAAATTCATTCAGAATCTCATTCAGCATCTTGAGTATCTAATTCGTCTTGATAACGAAGGACTATCCTTGGATGTAATGTCTCGAGATGGTCTGTGGACAGCGTATCTTGATTTTGATGATCTTCCTCAGGACAGTTTATTCAAAGCACTCGTTCCACCAAATGTGTGAATTTTTTATTTCATTAAATAGAAGACCACAACGTTGTGTCATCCGACTTGTTTATGTAGGACCCAGCAAAGAGAAGAATTACTGACTGGGTGTGCAATTATGAGTTTCGGAATTTCCAATGCAATGACTATCAAGCTTGCATCAAGTCTTCCTCCTGATCCAGTCTTCGATAATCAATATCGGAGAGCTCCAAATCGAGGGTTTGATTTGACCGCAGCTGAAACAATTGTGGCTGTAAAGAATGCACTCCGTTATGTACCTGAGAATCTCCATGAGCCCCTTGCGCCTGAATTCCTCAATGAACTTGTGACAAGGGGCCGCATCTATGGTTATCGATATCGTCCAGCTGGACCCATCAAAGCTAAGCCTATTGATGAATATAACGGCATACTTGAAGCTCGAGCATTGCAGTTGATGATTGATAATAATCTAGACTTTGAGGTCGCTCTTTATCCATATGAGCTTGTTACGTATGGGGAGAGCGGTCAGGTGTGTCAAAATTGGATGCAATACCAGCTGATTAAGAAGTATCTTGAAGCGATGACTGATGAACAGACACTTGTTGTCAGCTCAGGGCATCCTGTTGGTTTGTTTCCATCTCATAAGAACGCTCCACGTGCAATAACAACCAACGGACTCATGGTAGGAATGTTCGACTCACCTGATGGATTTCACCATGCTGCAACAATGGGTGTTGCTAATTATGGCCAGATGACTGCAGGTGGCTGGATGTATATTGGTCCTCAAGGGATAGTCCACGGGACCTATATCACACTATTGAACGCAGGAAGGTTGTACCTAGGTATTCCAGATGATGGTGACTTGAGCGGAAAGGTCTTCTTAACCTCAGGTCTTGGCGGTATGAGTGGTGCTCAGGCAAAAGCAATTGAGATAGCTGGTGGAATTGGGATTATTGCTGAGGTAGATAAAACCCGTATTGCCACGCGCAGTGAACAAGGATGGTTAAGCAAATCCTCTGCGGACCTTGCAGAGATCTTCCAATGGGTCGAAGAATATCGATTGAAAGGTGAGCCCGTTTCGATTGGCTATTACGGGAATGTTGTCGACCTTTGGGAGTACGTTGTTCAAAATGGCATTAAGATCGAGCTTGCCTCAGATCAAACTTCATGTCATGATGCATATGGAGGTGGATACACACCTCAGGGGGTCACTTTTGAGGAAGGCCGAGAATTACTCCGAACCGATCGTACAAGTTTCGACAAGTTGGTCGATAAATCTCTCTGTAGGCAGTTCGAGCTTATCGAAACTATGACAAAACGGGGGACCCATTTCTGGGACTATGGAAATAGCTTCATGAAGGCAGTGTTTGATGCTGGCGTTAAGAGAATTGCCAAGAATGGGGTGAGCGAATCTGATGGATTCATCTTTCCATCCTATGTTGAGGACATCATGGGCCCAATTTGCTTTGATTATGGGTATGGTCCATTCCGTTGGGTCTGTTTAAGTGGAAAGCATGAAGATTTGATAGCTACTGACAAAATGGCCATGTCTAGAATCAATCCTGAGCGCCGTGGGCAAGACCGTGACAACTACATATGGATTCGAAACGCTGAGAAGAATGCACTTGTAGTGGGATCTCAAGCCCGTATCCTGTACGCAGATGCAATTGGGCGAGTAGATATCGCACTTACTTTCAATAAAATGGTTCGAGAGAAAAAGGTCGGTCCCATCATGTTAGGCCGCGATCACCATGACACAGGAGGAACTGATTCTCCCTTCAGAGAAACTGCAAATATTCGTGATGGTAGTAATGTGATGAGTGACATGGCACATCAATGTTGGGCTGGTAACACATCCCGTGGAATGACGCTCTGTGTATTGTCCAACGGTGGTGGCGTAGGCACAGGCAAAGCAATCAACAGTGGATTTGGTTTGGTTCTAGACGGTACTAAGCGTGTTGACGACATCATTCGGTCCGCGCTAGATTGGGATGTAATAGGCGGTGTTGCACGTCGTGCATGGGCACGAAATCAACATGCTATCGAAACAGCTATCGAATGGAATGAACGACTTGGAAACAGAGGACAGATTTCACTTCCATTCATTCCAAAGAAGGGTTTGGTAGAGAAACTAGTTAAGAAAACACTTCATGAAACATAGCAACTCTGACATTTCAAGTTCAACGATAACTACTAAAGAGAGCTTCTACGAACCTCACCAGACAGCAACAAGTGGCTATTACTTGCTGTTCACGTTAGGCTTTGGTGGACACAATGCCTGTAATGGTTGATGGTGAGAGTCTCACTATAGAAGATGTCGTACAAGTTGCACGATACTACGAGCCAGTGGTTTTGCATGAATCAGCCATCC
>JAEORI010000203.1 GCA_016840965.1 Candidatus Thorarchaeota archaeon
CATTTTCTATCATTTCTATTTGCAGTCGGTCCGAATAGGAAGGATTTAATGAAAGATTTGGGTTCACTAGCGACAGCAGAAAGAAAGGATTTTGCTGGACTTCGGTTTGAGGAGCTGAGACGAAGGAAAATTTTGAATGACCGCGCATATTCAATGTCTAAGAAGGAAAGAGACGAGGATATCGAATGGCTTATACTAGATGCTGACACTTTCATAGTTGACCGTGTGTCTACAAAAATGCGCTCAGTAATCGCTGGATCCCATGAATTAGCTGATATTGGTTTGGACGCTCTTATTGCCCTACCTGGACTCACTATGTCAATTGGTAGGTTTCAAGATGCTCGTGCAATTCTAACAAACTATGCTAGACATTCAAGATATGGACTTGTGCCAAATGATTTTCCAGACCGGGGTATTCAACCTCAATATGACTCCGTTGATGCATCACTATGGTTCATTATGGCTGTTCACAAATATATTGAAGCAACAAATGATGTTGAATTCCTTCGCGGCATTATCTGGGACACAATGGAAGCCATTATTGCTGCTTATCGAATTGGTACCAAATATAACATACATGAAGATCATGATGGCATGATCATATCAGGAATAGAAGGTGTTGAGGTTTCCTGGATGAATGAGCGTATAGGCGACTGGTGTGCAACACCTCGGATAGGAAAATGTGTGGAGATTAATGCACTCTGGTTCAATGCTCTAATGGCCATGGGGGATATGTGTGAACTAGTAGGCAGAGATCCATATGAGTTCCGAGCCGTAGCATCTTGGATACGAGAGGCATTTCAACAGACCTTCTGGAATGAAGAGCTTGGATATCTCTATGATGTGGTTACTGATGAAACCAAAGATGCCTCAATCAGACCCAACCAAATATTTGCACTGAGTCTCCCATATCCGTTACTCGAGGAGATTCAAGCGAATTCAGTCCTGAAAGTTGTTACAAGAGAACTTCTTACTCCATTTGGACTACGAACTCTATCACCATCAGATCCTCGATATGCCAGAGCATATACTGGAGGTCCAAAGAGCCGAGCTGCTGCAACACATCAAGGTTCTGTGCATCCCTGGCTTATCGGACCCTACATAACTGCATGGTTAAATGTAAACGGTCGTTCTGATGCAAACAAGGTAAAGGCTGAGAAAAGCATCTTTCGCCCAGTTTTGAATGCAGTACGACGAGGCTGTTTAGGAACTGTTTCCGACATGTTCGATGGTTCGAAACCACATAGAGACCGTGGCTGTGTTTCACGAGCCCGAAGTGTTGCGGAACTTCTCAGAGTCTACTTCGATGAGCTGTAGATGATTCATCCATAACACATTATATGCAATTTTCCAATGTACTAGATGCAGTTTGTCGGTTTTTTCCATCAGAGGTTACTAGGAACGAATCTTTGATGATTGCGCCAAATAATCAAAACCCTGTGTTTAACTCCGAAGCTAATCTGGAGAAATACAGCATGCTGGGTTATTGGTGAGGTGTATTTAATGAAAGAAACACACGCATTATTCATTGTGGCTCTACTAGTCATGAGCTTTGCTGCCACAACGAGCTTTGTTCAAGCTCAGACAACTGGAGCACCTTTATTGTATGTGTCTTGGGAAGTCAGTGATGAACCAGACACATTTGAACATACCGAGCAGAATTCTCAGTGGATATTCGGTCCACAACCATCAGTTACAACTAGATACGCTGAGGATGGAAGTGATATCGCTAATAACTACTATAGGGTCGAAGTAGGCACCAACTTACTTACGGAAATCGTAATTCCCAAATCTTTTTTGAGTGGGCGAGCAGGTCTTGATGTCGTCCAATATTGGGGATCTACAGGTGAGGAGAGGGGTCCAATCTTCGTACTTGAGTACAATGCCACCTCTGATGAATGGAATAGCTTGTGTTTTCGATATGTTGCTGGAGTCGAAGCACCAATCGAAGCCAATTTTATTTCATTAGACAGCGATAGCTGTGAATTCAATGACAATACGGTTCTTGACCAATATGAAATCACCTTTGCATTTAGTTTTACAACCATAATCACACGATGTATCTTCTGGACAGGAATGCAAGCGATTGATACCTTTGGTCGTCCAGTAACGCCTTCGTGGCTTGCCACACTTAATGCAGGTGCTTTCGCAGTGCCACCCTTAGGGCTTGGAGTTGATGTTGCAAGTCATTTATTCTCTCTTCCAAGATATTATTATGCCGAAGTAACAAGTTTAGCTGGAGATATCATCCACTATGTAGATGCTGGAGACGAGTTCAAATTCAGTATCGAGTCAAATGAAGAATTTGGAGCTATGGTAATACCGTTTGTTTCAACATACGGTAAGTATGTGCGAAACTACACCTTCTCAATGCCTGATAATCTCTTTTCTCCTGATTCCAAATTTACAGAATCTTCAGAAATGCCAGCGATTCTATTCTTTGTCTATAATGGAGTTTCAGCGTTTCCGATAATGGGCTATTTGGACAATATCACTTGGGCGTGGAGTCCAGAAATATTGCAATGGATGGTTGATTTTGATTTTCTCTTCAATGCCTCTATCGATGTTTCTTATTACTATTCTATGAGTACTGCAATGATTGAAAATGGCGGTGCAAAGATATCGTTGACCGGATCTTTCACTGATAAGCTAGATCTTAGTGCGGATGATTTTGCAGTCGGAGGCAAGATTACTCCTATACCCTTCTTTTGGTATGTTACAGGGCAAGATGGCAAAAGGTTAGAAGCGCATCCAGACATTGAGAAACACAATACCGTTAGTTTGGCTTTCAAACAAGAATTCATTGAAGTATTTCTCAGAAAGGATGGTCTTGTCATTGACCGCGCACTTCAGGGTGAAATTCTAAATCTTACATTGAATATCCATGCGCCTGAAGGCATTATTAACGGGACTTCATATATCCAACTTAACAAGACAAATGTTGCTGTTGATGAGGCTTTGGCGATTGACATTGCAGGAATGTATTTGCATGTTGAAAGGCATAACCTTACAATCTGGTTTGAAACAGGTGGATACGAATCCAATGCAACTCACTACTGGCGCCATGAAACAAGACATTTCGTAATTGTTGATTTTCTGCATAACATTGTATGGTCTGCGTCGACTGTGACAAAGCATGTCTACGCACTAAATGGCATTTACGTTGGAATCGAGGCTGATGTTGATCTGGATCTTCTGATTATACATGATTGGGATTGGACTATTAACCCAACTGAGTCTATTTTAGATATAGGCTTTGAATTCGCAGCTGATGCTCCATCAATGATTGTCAATAAAGCACATATTGCATCCGGAGGTCTAATGTGGTGGCAGATGAATGCCTCAATTGCGGGTACAAACACATGGGTAATCTACCCACTTGGTCCTGAACCCGGAAACAACACTGCATTCTTCAATGAAGAGGTGCAGAGTGATGTCATTTGGAGTCCTGCTCACTTCATTCTTGGGCAAGTAGATTTCTTTGAACCACAACGATGGGTAGTCACAGAGAGAGGAGCAGTCGATCTTGATGGAAATGTCTTTACTACTGATGACCAATATTTCATCAAACGTACTGGGTATTGGCACGATTGGGGCAACATATCTTTAGAGCGTATGACCGTTCAAGTTGCTTTTGATCCATCTCCTGGTCTACCTGGTGACGAGTTTTGGTCAGGAAACGCCATGGGTGTACTTGAACTTGAGATGGCGTTTGATGCCAACGAAACTTTCTATTGGTACCACACTGACATGACTCCAATAAGCCAAAGTGAGCTTGACACTATTCGTGATGAGGTGTGGGCTGACAGTGCAGAAGGAGTTGCAGTTCCTGAATACAAATATGTTGCATGGATGACTGAGAATAGAACCATTGACCTAACTAGTATTACTGGTCTTGAATCCAATACATGGTGTAATACTTGGTTCTTCTGGGGCACTCATCAAGCATTTGTGGTATCAGTATCTGAGAGTAGTCGTTTAGCTGCACATTTCAGGGCTCAATATGCTGGTCTCCTTGTCTTCAATGATGATCCACTTGGTGCATCTCCGAGTGCACCTGATTTCTATTTTGAAGGTGGCCAGCTTGTAACAGATGAAGTCACACATTTGATTCTGATAGATGCTGTTGGTGATTTAGAATTTCGGCAGCCTTTTGGCGCCACAAATGGAACTGGTGCTGTTATTGTTTCTCCTGACACGGAGGTCACTTTCGGAGTTTCAATCTATGACGTGGATGTAACTCTATATCCCCTAAGAATTGAGAATTCTCCTGGCATCAGAGGACCATGGGCTTTCAGAGAATCTTATGAAGGTGCTCTTGGTATAAGGAACACAGACTTTGACTATGCAATCTCTCATGCTACAGTGGATGAGATGGCTTTTGATATCACATTCAATGTTGACCTTGTTTCATATGATCCTCTTGATTCTAGAAGGTGGAACCATGCTGTTAGTTTCAAGGTCGACCAACGCATAGGCGATTTCACCCTTGAATCCTTTGACCAGACTATTCTTACTGGTAGAAGTTTGGCAGTCAATTTCTTTGGAGTCCTTGGTACAGTCGGAAGAACTCAGTATACTGCGGGTGAAGCTCTAGTGACTGATACCAACCGAGAAAGTGTTAGTGCCGCCTACTATCAGTTTGGAAGTGGAAACAATCCTTATGCTAATGTATCCATGGGTAATCTTCCTTATACATGGGGCGGCGATGGTCACACAACTGTAAACAAATCCGGGTCATCTACTGCTCCTATTGGTGCCTTCAGCGCGATGTATCAATCAACATCTGGTCAATCAGTGACTGACTGGCAAGTTGATGCAACTATGTTATTTATGACAGCTGGATATGAGCGTTGGGGCGGAGAAGATATCATCTGTGACCCAGTATTCGTTGCCTACACGAGTGCATATCAGACTGATACTACCTACACACCGGGAGATGGTAATCCATTAACCCTCTATCTTATTGTTGGAGGAGTAGTCGCGTTGGTTGTTATTGTCTGTATGCTCTACAGGCGAAGGTAGAAAATCTTAGGAAGACCGGACAATGCGTCCGGTTTTTCTTTTTATTATGTTTAAAGTAGCTCGTCTGGAAGATTGTCCTTTACAGATGATGGATCACTGAGGTAACTATTATCTGGAGGCATAACTACATTCCAACCTCTGGAATACTCATAGGTAGCACAAGCCGCATAGCCAATAGAATGCCACTCATCGATATCCAAAGGCGCTGCAGTCACAAGAGAGTGGAAGAGCATTGCCATTAGTGGGTCAACTACAACTCCAACGACATCATCCTGATGTTTTGCGATAATCTCTCCCATACAGTTGCCAAAACGCTCTTGTGCTTCTGAGAAGGACTCTCCATTCTCAATAGCATAATTTTCATCTTGCCACATTTTTTTGAGTTTATCAGCAAGAAGCTCCAAGTTGTCAATATCATTACCTAAGTTCACTGAGTCCAAACAATCGATTTTCTTTACCTTAGATTCAAATTCTTTAGCCAACACATCAGCTGATTTTGCGGCTAGCCTATTGGTGGCGGCATACAGAATTCTTACCCCTGTCGCTACCCTTGATCTAGCCATTTCAAAAAGCTGGTTCTCACCACGTTTAGAGAGATTTTGTGAGTTGAATCCATCGGATTCACCAACAGTGATCACATAGACTAGTGTTCTAGGTTCCAATCGTTTGGCAACCTCTCTCTCTTGGACGTATTCGAACATCTAGACACCCGCCAAAGCTTTCTTTCAGAGTTTCCTAATATAATTCAGTATGACATTGTTCCTATTGCATATCTATGGTTTAAGGCTTCTCAAAACCTCATATGATCCGTATCCTCCCTCGATATCATCGAGTTGAAAAGAGCCAAAGGATTGGATAAGGAATGATACATCACCAGAATCCCCTCTAAATGGGACAGGTATCATTTGTCCAGGTCGAGCTCTGAGAATGTGTTTTTGGCCATTAGCATCAATTAATTCAAGGGTTGTCGATATAGGAAATATTCCATCCTCTTGGTACGAGTGGTCTATCATATTGATAGTTTCTAAAGGTATGTTCTCTCCATTCTTGAAGATGAAGCCACCTGAGCCTATACGTCCATCTTTCATGACGACTGCAGCAGGATTTACAGCTAAATCTTCGCTAAACCAAATAACGAAATAAAACCAATTACCCACTCCAGTCCAGTCGCGTATACCATGAGTATGATCCCTTTGACCAAGACAACCTTCAATTTCGATTATCTCGTCACCAATTTTCATTGATCCTGTCACCTTTCCAATTTGTTCCCAATGCATATCTCCAGATTTCTTTCCTATTTCCAATGATTCTGGAGTCATGTGTTTGCTGTATTCGTAGACTGTGTTGATTGCAGAATATTCCAAATCTACCTTTACTCCTACCAAATCAGTAATGACTTCTGGATTTTCCTGTACCTTAGCAAAATTCTTTGGATCATCGAAAATTAGCATTGGCCCTTCAAAAGAATATTTCCACTTCCCATTACTAAGACATTTATGATGAACACTTGATACTTGTATAGATTCTGGATAGCTGCAACCTCCATCATTTGCATGATAGGCTCCAATCGAACCATCTGGTAGAAATAGAAAGAAGAATGTCATTCCTTCTTTCTTGTTTGGCTTGAACCCGACTCTACTCATTCCTCCAATTTTTTTATCATTATCATAAAAGATGAAGTAGTAGCTCTCGTTCCATTCAACATGTTTTGAAGGCTTGTGTGTTAAAGGTTCCAAAATGATTTCACTCCGGGTTTTGTAGAATTACTAATCCTTGATTTCCATTAAGCGTCACATATTGTCCAGTCTTGAAAATCTTACATGCGTTCCGCACATTGGTGACAGCTGGAATTCCAAACTCACGTGATACCACAGCCCCATGTGATAAAACTCCTCCAGACTCGGTAACAAGCCCTCCTATCTTAGAGAAGATTGGTGTCCATCCTGGATCTGTTCTGGGGACCACAAGAATCTCCCCAGCTTTTACTTGAGAAATATCTTCTATTCTTTCAAGTGTTCGAACAAATCCTGTAATTATTCCTTGACTTGCTGGTATTCCAGTGTATCCCTCAACAGAATCAGGTAATGGATCATCAAACTCTCGCGAACCTATCAGAAATTTTGGCGGAGTTGAATTTTCATACTTCAAGAATTCTTCAAACCTATGCTTAGCAAGGTGTCTAAATTCAGATGATTCTGGACTTCCTTTCTTTGCTTTAATAGCAGTTCTCAATTCTTTTCGATGTAAAAAGAAGACATGAGGTGCATCATCTAGATATCCATTATCAACAAGACGCTTGCCAATCTCTAGAAACACTTGTCGATTTCTTGTAATCCATCTGTCAAGATTGAATCTCTGGTTTTCTCTAAAACCAATATATGTGCGAGCCATTCCAAGAATCGTGGAGAAAAGCATCCATTTGATAGGTCCATATCTTTGACTTCGAATATGATTCTCAACTATGGATTCTGCTTGGGTTCGTTTGCGTGTAAGAGATAGTTCAATATCATCTAAGTCTGCTATAGTTTCAATGACTAGTGGTTTGATTGCATCAAACACATATTCTGGGGCATCATTCCACCTTGGATAGAAAGGCTCTCTTGTGAAACCTCGGTCTCCAAAATCTTCTAAAAACTTCTTAAAACTCTCTAAGAATGATTGAAATACCGGAGTATCAGTTTCCAATAACGCAGCATACAACTCATTTGATGGCGTATCAATGATAAGGTTCTTCAGCTCCTCATCTTGTTTCACTTGTAGTGCTAGATCGACCAACTTTCTATTCGTTTCTGTAGTTTTGTGCTCTAGACCTGACAATAAAATCGGATACATCACATTGCCAGCTTGCTCACCAAGCCATCTTCGAAGGAGATAGTTTGTAATTAGATTCATTCCCAAGGTGTGAACGGGTATTCCATAACGGACCATTCTGAAGTGTTTCATCATCATTTTATCAAGTTCATCAGCTAGGACCATTAAATCAGAAACCGACCCATTTTGAATAAGCTGTTCAAGATCCGAATCAAATTTCCTACAAAATGGATTGAACGTGTCATTAGTCCATTTCATGTATGCATCATTTGTTTTTGTCATGCTACCATCAGAATCAAATAGCATAACTCTGATTTCAGCCATTATCCGAGTTTTAAGCGCAAAAGGAAGATTTCTCATTGTGTTCTTTCCATAGGGTCCTTCTCCTTCTGGGAAATAATTTAGTACATCTTCAGATCTGACAAATGGAGGTATCTCATTGATTACCTTGGTTCTGATGACATCCAGATTGAAGTATGCGTGAGCCTTGTGCAGTTTGAGAAGCTCTTCTGGCATCTCCTTGTATCCCATTATTGCATTCGTTTCAATATTAACAATGTAGGTTATTTGATCTCCAAGGAGGTCATAAAATAAAGGCGTCACTGGATCATTCCAATAATCATCTGCATAGCCTCTTGTCCAGAGGATGTCGTCTGTTTCCTGTTTTACTCTAGAAACACCTGTTATCGGACGTGTTTGAAGAATGTGAATTTCTCCTTCTTTATCGATTGCCCATTCGATATCCTGCGGGACTTTGAAGTGATTTTCAATTGATTTAGCAATCTTTGATAGTTCCATAAGCTCGTTATCGCAAAGAGAAGATTCTTGTCGTTTCTCTGGAGATATCAATACTGATTGAACTCCCTCAGCTGTAGCCTCAGTCATCAAATCTTTTGTGCCAATTTCACAACTAATTATTCGGAAATCATTCTCAAGTCCCACGTTCACGATATATCTATCTGGAATAGTTTGACCAGACACAACAGATTCTCCGAAGCCAAAGTTTGATTCAAGCATCATCTCAGAATCAGAATTTGATAATGGGTTTCTAGTAAATAGAACCCCTGCGCTTCTGGCTTGAACCATTGATTGAACAATAACAGCAATCTGCACTTGATTGTGCTCGATATTATTTTCCTCACGATAGGCAATTGCTCTATCTGTCCACATGGAAGCGAAACAATGCTTGATGTTTTCTAAAAGACTATCTTTTCCTTCTACATTGAGTGAAGTTTCATATTGTCCTGCAAATGAGGCTTCTGGTAAATCTTCTGCAGTAGCTGATGAGCGAACTGCAACTCTACCGTTACCAATTTTGTCATACGCATCGATTATTGAATCGATTAAACCGTCTGGAAAACTTGCTTGTTCAATAGTCTGTCTAAGATGAGCAAAGTCATCTATTTCTGTCGAATCAATATTATTGAAATTCAGGAAGAATCTATAAGCCTCTGTCGTAATCACAAATCCCTCTGGGATATTAAAGCCCTTTTTATGAAGATAGCCGAGGTTTGACGCTTTACCTCCCACAATTGAGATTGATGCTTGGTCGAGGTCTCTTAGATTTAGAATCATATTTGAGAGAATCATGAAAACCTCCCATGTTTTCAGAACTGATTCGAATGCTATTCACATCGATGCTAAGAGGATTTCGGCTCACCAGAGGATATAATAAAAAGCTCAATCTGTAAGGTTCATATTGCCTTGTGAACAGGTACTGAATGAGGTTTCAACCTTTTGAGAATCACCCCGGATAAAATGAATAAATTAGATGGAAGAACATGTTTCATCTGTGGCCAATACCTCCTAAACAATTCTTCAAATGATTTAGCATATTTGAAGATTCATTCAGGTGGAACTATGAAGATCAAACCAGACACCTACTTCTTATTCCCTTGTCCTAATTGCAGCAAAATTGCACACAAAAGATGTTGGTATGATGTAGGAGAGCAGAAGAAGCGAAAAGGGTTTTTCGGAAAAGAATGGCAAATGGTTTGTCCTGATTGCGGTCACATTATGTCCTCAAAACGAACAGAACGATTGGATTGGAATAAAGGCTATGAAATACCCGGACATCCTGATAGTGAACTCCTTGAACTCCAAGTTCCCGAAATAATGTCATGGAAAGCAGGATCCGTCTTTGGAAAGATTGGTCGGGCAATTGATAATTTCTTCATATCTGTTGGGCTTCGTTCTCTAAGCGATCCAGAACGGAGTTCAATTGGACGGGCAGCACAAAAGATTGGAAAAACGATACAGGAAGTAGCTGAACAAGTTTTCAAACTGAACATTCCCAAAGAACAACGGTCTGAGATAAGAGACCTCAAGTGTCAAAATTGTGGAGCACCATTACCTCTACCTGGCGAATTCGAAGATGCTGTGGTATGCGCACACTGTGGAACTGCACATCTTCTCTGATTTACATGAATAATGGGTTGTTAATCGTTCTGAACTCGCGCGAGAATCATTAATAAACGCCTACAAACCATTCTAGTTTAACTAGCCAGTTGGAGGATTTTGATTCCGAATGCCAATCTACCTCGAGTTTAATGAGTCAACCTCTCAGTTTTTCGAATCCACAAGAAACACCAGTGATGATTCAATCTTGCTGGTGATTGATGAAGCCCAGAAGAAGCTAATCATGACTGTTCCTTCGGGAAAGACTATGATTACACGGCGTGCCGCTGAACGTCAAGCAAGAGGCATTACAAAAACAGGCTTTCTCTGCAACGATGGCGGTCGATATGGCCGAGACCACGAGCTTGAAGTCTTGGGTGAAGGTGGTCAACTTCCTGATCGTCTAAGAGAGAGTCCCAGAGAAGTCTACTAAAGGAGACTTATTTTGGACTCCCAATCATTTTTCAGTAAGTGAACTTCATGAATTTTCACATATTTCGTAGTGTATAGCGAAAGCTTATATATTAACAATAGTGAATTCAATACGAGGTCTGGGATAATGCGATGCTGTGAATTAAAATACAGTGAAATCAGAGGAAAGGATGTAATCGACTCAAACGGAGAAAAAATCGGTGAAGTCATGGATTGGATCTTTGGATGTGGCGAGAACAGGCTCGATCTGAAGTATGTTGTGCTTGGTGGTGGACGGATAGAGGAGTTTCTAGAAAAAATTGGTGCACGACCTGACATTGATCCAGTGGTCAGACTTGAAGATGTAGACTCCATTTCCGACAAAGTCTATC
>JAEORI010000204.1 GCA_016840965.1 Candidatus Thorarchaeota archaeon
CCTACAGCTATTACAGGATCAGTCGTTCTGTTTATTATAGCAAGTGGGGCTTTCTCAGCTTTTTTCAGTGCGTAAAGGACGTATGAACCAACTGTGGAACCTTTACCTGTAGGAAAGACAAGCACCTTGCCAGAAACGGATTTTCCCTCTAAGTGATGACCTTTCTCAACTATCTCTCCAGTTTCTGGATCACACCCTCCATAGAATGAGATATCTTCTCCTGTTACTAAAGCTTCGCCCATTACCTTACCCTTGAAAATCTTCCTGCCTTGCACTAAGACACAGCCTCCTTGATACACTCCTCAACTGTTCGAATCTCCGTCTTGAATTTGTTCTTTCCTCGAGCATAGAAACATGCCTTTGCAGAGTCGGTCATCAGACCAGTGAATCTTCCTTCCAGTGGCGCTACTGCACAACAGGCATCAGCAACAAGAAATGCACCAGCTTTCTCTATCTTGTCATAGAATCCCATTTTTATTGCAAGATCTTTTGTTGGCTTTGCAGTTGTAATCCAGACAGTCTTCCTATCAGATACCTGCTTTCCATCAAGCATTTCTGCTATACTTGCAATTTCCTTGATGCTTGCATGAGGACATCCCACACTGATGAAATCAATCTCTGCATCTTCATCATCAAGTTCAGCTCTGGCTTTATTCAAATCGTTCCTTGTGATGACTTCTGTCTTTTCGGGAATTGTCGTTCTATTGGGAGTGATTCCTTCTATATGGAAAATTGCTACCCCACCATAGGTAGCTACGGACGCACTAAATGACTTCAATTCTTCCATGGTTGCGAGTTTGATTCCAGTGATATATGGGATATCTTTACCTGTCCGTTCTCCAATTACCTGCCCCAATAGACCAAAATCATCGGTTTCCTTCAGCTCTACGTCTATCTCGTATTTCACTTGAGCAACCCGGTTCTCCTGAAGGTGAAGACCATATTCTGCAGTTCTTCCTGTCAATGCTGATGCAAGAGCACTCGGTCCTCCCTCTCTATTTGTGAAGGCTCCTATTACTGAATTTGAGAAGCAGACCGCGGAAGACTCAGCCCAAGCAATATGTTCTCCATAATGAGGAAGATTTCCAATTAGATAAGGTGTACATGTGCATGTTGTAATCACCCCCATTTTTTCAAAGGCTTCAACGACTCTCTGTTGGTTTATGGCAAAATCCTCACTAATTCCATGTTTTCTCCACTCGGAAAGATCCATTCCTGCAGGATTTAATGTAGTTAGAACTCTTGTTCGACCATCTTCTGCCATCTCGGCCAGATATTCGAGTCCTGCTTCTCCTAGATTATGATAGGACACTCCAGCAATCTGTACACTTGAAACAGGTATGAGTCTTTCAGCTCCGTAAATCTCTCCTAATGTCGTAATTATTTCTATAGACTTACGCGCAGCTCTACCATGCTTCCCATCAAGCATCTCTTTCTCTTCTTGTGTCAGTTCTAGTCCCATGTCACTCACCTAGATACTTCTTGAGATCCACTTCCGGGAACTTGGCTTTGCTGAAGCTCTTTCCTTTGGCATCAAGAACCTTCGTACAGTCAAATCCACACTTTGTAGTTAGTTTGGTTCCAGGTTCTGCACTAGGGTCAAGAGAACTTCCGGGTTCGCGATCCTTAATGAGTAAATCAACATCTGCTTGGAATCTGGTAGCCATTGCCCATTCTCTATCTTCGTCTGAGTAGATGTCTATGTCATCATCATAGACCCAGATGTGTTTTGCACTTTTGTGTCCAGCAAATGCTGCTTCTAGAGCCTGAATACCATCATCCTCATTCCTCTTCTGAATTTTCACTGCAACATGTAACCAGCTAGCTCCACCTGGAGTTATGTAGACATCCAGAACGTTAATTCCGCGTTCTTTTATCTTCTTGAATACTGTAGGTTCTCGAGGCATGCCCATCAGTATCTTGTGTTCTGAACGTCCCGGTAACAATCCCTGCCAGATTGCAGTCTTTCTGTGAGTTATTTTCTTCACTTCGAATATTGGCTCTTGTCGAACTACATCTACAGTCTCTGTTAAATCGATGAATGGTCCTTCAGCATGCTTTTCCTGGAGCACCACCCTACCCTCAAGAACAAATTCGCAATCTGCAGGAATCATCAGGTCTACAGTTTTAGCCCTTGTCACTTGAATAGGCCGAAGAGCATTTGCGATGCCCAGTTCATTTATCCCAGTTTCTACAGAGGTTGCAGCCGCTATCAACACTTCAGGTGTGTTACCCACACAGAATGCTACATCAATCTCGCCATTTCTTTCAAGAAACTTATGGAAGTCTCGTCCACTAACTACTCTAGCCACCATTCGGTTTTTACTAATCTGCATGGCTCTATGAAAATCTAAATTCTGTCCATATTCAGGATCTGATGCTACTACAACCCCTGAGGATATATATGGTCCTCCATCAATCTCGTTATGAAATAATATCGGTAAAAGATCAAGATTCACTCTCTCTTCAATCACCTCTTGACAAGGAGCCTTGTCAGTTTCCTCTGGATCACTATGATTTTCAATAGCATTTGCTAGCGTTGGAATAATCTGCTCAGTTGTTATCCCAAAATAGTCTGCAACTTGCATTTTATTACAGAACAAGTTACCAACAACACGAAACTTGCTCTCCTTTACATTCTCAAACAGTACAGTTTCTGGTTCGAGGGTCTTTAGAATTCCAGCAATCTCCAAATTTTTTGAAACACTTTTTCTAATTGTCGTAATCTTTCCATTGTTTCGCAACTTAGAAATATACTCTTCAAGTATCATAGGCTCACCTCAAAGTCCAAATGATGTGGTCCATACACCTGCGGCGCCACCTTTCTCCAAAGCATCTGCAATCTTCCTCATCGTTGTTTTATCAGGAGCGAGAGCAATCATATTTCCTCCTCTACCTGTTCCAGTCATTTTAGCTCCAATAGCACCATTCTCACGAGCAACATTCACCAAATTATCAAGTTCTTTGCAAGACACTGTCAGCTGTTGTAGTAGCCTGTGGTTCTTGTTCATTAGAGCTCCAACTTCATCAAATCTCAGTCCAATCAAGGCATCTCTTGCATCACTGACTAGCTTGTTATATTCCTTTGATATCGATTCGAACCAATCAGGGTCAGCTTCTTTCTTTTTCTTGACATCACCAACAACTACTTTCGTACTAGCTGTCAATCCTGTTGATGCAATCACAAGATTAGCTGATTTCTCAAGTTTTAGAGTTTCAAATTTGGGTGGACCTCCTTTCAAATCACGCACAAACCAAATGAGTCCTCCGAAAGTTGATGCCGTGTTATCAAGACCCGAAGGAGTGCCATGATACCCCATCTCTCCTATGTAAGCTGCTTCATTGATTTGATAGACATCCAAACCTAGTGAATACTCATCATTCAAAGCCCTAGCAATAGCAACGCAGCTTGCTGCACTTGCTCCAATACCAGAAGCACAAACCAAGTCACCTGCAAGCTCGATTTGAAACCCAGTCTTGGTTATATCGATTTTAAGATGTTTCAGTATGTTCTCAATCGATGCTCTCTGCTCTTCATACTTTTCTTCCTTATACCCGGGCACAGCTGGTCGATTATCTACAAGTTTCCAACCTGCAGGGCTCAACGGTGTAACTGTTGCTGTTGTTTCTGATGCTATACCAGCTGCAAGAGCTGGAAGTCCATAGACTACAAAGTGCTCTCCAAAGAGAATTGTCTTGCCTTTTCCTGAACCTGTCGCCATCTTCTCTCACTCAAAGTGGCAGTTTAAAAACGCCGTAGATAATCGGTGCTTTTGAAGTCTTCCTTCGACATTGTTATAATCGAACATATGTGCACATTGAGTAGACGGATTGTGAAAAGTGCATGAAGATTCTTGATTTGTTCTGTGGCGCAGGAGGTTTCTCCTATGGATTCAAACCCTACATCAATGATACACACCTCGCCATAGATAGCGACTCTTCAGCTATAGAAACATACAAGCTCAATTTTCCAGACTCAATTATTTGGCGAACTGATATTCATACTCTTCACTCCCTTCAAATCGAGGAGAAGTTTGGTGAATCACCAGATGTCATTATAGCATCGCCACCATGTGAGGAGTTCAGTAAAGCCAATCCAAGCAGCAACAGACCTGCAGCTGAGCGTGTCTATGGTAAAGGATCAGCAAAACTACTACTAGACACAATCCGAATTATTGGTGATCTCTCACCAGAGG
>JAEORI010000205.1 GCA_016840965.1 Candidatus Thorarchaeota archaeon
ACATTTGACCTCTACCACTCAGCATCAATTATTGCTACGTATCCACTTATTGAAACAGATTATGGTCGAACCATTTCAAATCTGATTACCTACAAAGACGCGGATACAAACGAGTATCTTTTGGATGATAGTGTTACTATTGAAGCGAATTGGTCAAGCACGATAGTTTCTTTCGCACAGAACTATGCGAAAAATTGGTGGGAGGCGGACTTCGATACTTCAATAATCGGAGGAGGAAGACATGTTGTTGTGGTTACAGCCTCAAGACCTTATTTCGATCCAGTTTCAATCGAATTCATTGTTATATCAATATATGAAACATCTCTGGTTATCACGAACGCTCCATCTCTGATTGAGAGAGGAATCAATGAAGTCTTCACTGCCCAGATTGATTACAGTTTCCTAAATGGAACAGGCATTCCTGGGGCAACACCAATAATAACATTCACAGGTCCGGGAGCTGGTCTTTCGTGGCATTCTTTTATTGACAATAGTAACGGTCATTACTCCGTGGATATTGTCTGTGACATAGCTACAACATATGAGGTCACTATCACATTCTCAAAGTCATATTATTACAATGCATCTGATTCTTTCATCTTGATTATTGGGAAAACAGGAACGAGTCTCACCACCCTCAACGGTACAGCTGATGTAGTCACTTATGGTGATAGTTATCGACTTGTGTTAGAATATCAAAATAGTACAGGACACGGTCTCTCCGGAGCTACTCTGGAAATAGTGTCTGTAACCCCAGGAACCGGATTGACAAGTGGCAGTTTCAATTATGTGTCTGATGGACATTATGAGATTCTTCTAAAACCTAGTATCATTAATACATTCTCAATAGTTCTCGAGGCGAGTCTGTTTAATCATGAGACTCAATATGCAATCTTTACCTTGACAGGCGTTTTCATCCCAACTACAATGGAGATTCTGAATGCAGATGCGATTGTTGAAAATGGTCTTAATGAAGTCTTCACAGTCCAGATGAGCTACGAGTTTCTTAATGGAACAGGAATTGCCGGGGCATCGCCTACTGTTATCTTCACAGGTCCACAGGAAGGTCTCTCGTGGACTAATTATATTGACAATAATAATGGATTGTACTCATTTGATATCAAATGCAATGTGTCCGCAATCTATGGAATCACTATCACTCTCTCTAAAGTATATCATTACAATACATCGGATTCCTTCACACTGATAATTGGAGAGACTGGAAGTGAACTCCAACTACTGAATGGGACAGCGGATGTAGTTCTTTTTGGGGATAGCTATCTTCTAGTTGTCGAGTATAGGAATAGCACAGGATTTGGTTTGTTCGGAGCAAACCTAAAAGTTGTAACAATAACTCCGGAAGTAGGACTAGTTCACACCAACTTCACACACATTGTAGACGGCTTTTATCAAATCAATATGACACCAACAGCAGCTGGATCATTCTCGGTAGTCATCAGTGCGAGCCTCATAAATCATGAAACTCAATATGCTACATTCACTCTGACTGCGACGGGCATTCCAACAATTCTAACTTCAATACCATCTAGTGCGAGTATTGCTGTTGACCAAAACTTCACTGTTCTGCTCAGATTCCAGGTCGATCCATCGCTGAATCCAATTGATGGAGCTGACTTCACAGTGACTAATCCGCCAAGTGGTATAATCATATCAGATGTTTCTCCAATGGAAAATGGGTATTATAATTTCACTTTGAGCCCATTAGAGATTGGTACATTCACTATTTTATTCAGAAGCTCTGCAAATAACTACCAGAGCTCAAGTGCAGCATTTACTCTTATTGTTACAGAGGTTCCAACATTCATCGCATTTGCAGGTGATGTATCATCAGCACTCGTTGATTTTGGAGAACTGTATCAACTAACTGTTTATTACTATCGAGCTGACACTTCAGTAAACATTGATGATGCCAGTGTCAATGCGACTTCGCAAGACCCTGGACTGGATGTGACTGTGACTTCAGGTGTAGGATTCTATATCATCAACATTAGAGGGCAGGCTATCGGGACTTGGTCTCTTACAATAACAGCGAACAAGACGGACCACTATCTGGCTACTAAGCAGTTTCTGTTTGAAGTTGAAGAGATTGACACTTCCATTGAACTTTCGAGCCCTCTAGAAGCTCTATATGTTGGTCGTCCATATCAATTCACTTTCAGCTACTTGTTCCACTCCAATGATAGCTATATTTTTGATGCTAGCATTGTATCGTCAGGTGAAGGAGCTGATTGGGTAACATATAATGAACTCGGGAACGGTCAGTATAGTGTGAACCTCACCCCACTAGAAATCGGAGAGCATTATGTGATTCTGACCTTCGAAAAACTAGGTTTCGAATCAACTAGTTACAGACTCACTTTCGTAGTTGTAAGAGTCCCATTATCAGTTGAGATAATCGAAGGCACTTTTGGTTTAGAGCTAACGACGACCATGTTACGTGTCAATGTCACTGAAACAGATACAGGCAATCCTGTTTCTGGTGTTACTGTGTTCTATAGAATTATCAAATCTGCAACTGGTTTTATGAATGAACCTGTACCTATGAGCGAATCTGATGTTTCAGGAATTTATGAAGCATTATTATCACTACCTGACGCTGATGATATCTATCATGTACTGATATCTTGTGAAGCTGATAATTTTGAACTTGATGGATCATTAACAATGCAACTGGTAATATCAAGAAGTTTCACAACTGTTCTGATGGTATACACGCAACGCTACTGGTGGGCATTATTTGGTATGGTTGCGATTGTCGGAGCCTATGGTTACAGAAGAAGTGCAAGAAAGAGGAGAATTCGTCAGAACAAGATCACTCTTGCGATAAAACGACGGTTTGATGATGTTAGAAACCTCCTTGGTGTTATTGTACTTCACAAGGAAAGTGGATTACCAGTTTACTCAAAGATTCTCAGAGCGGGCCTTGAAGAAACTGTGATTTCTGCTTTCATCAGTGCAATCACTAGTTTTCGAGGTGAGTTTGATATTGAATCTTCATCTGAGGAATGGGGATTGATTCCAATCTCAGACATTATCAGAGTAATCTCTACAAACAAACTAATATGCGCATTCATCACAACAGGTAATCCTTCAGCGGAACAACGTGAACGACTGATTAGTTTCGCAAAGACTGTTGGATTCATCTTTGACGAAACTATGGATGATGTTCCTATTGTAGTGCTCGATCGTCATACAACAATGCAATTTGATTCACTATTTGATGATATTCTCGATGGCGCACTCCTTAGAACCTACAAACTGGATGATGCAAAGAAATTCCCGACATCCACATGTGCGGATGAAAGAATATCTCGAAAACACGGAGAGGAATTCAAATTAGAGGAACTGGCTTCAGAAATTGCAGCTTGTGGGCTCGAAGAGGGACGAGTGTATCAAGCCATAATGCGAGCCCTAGAGAGTCACTATCTAGTGACTACAGATGTATCCCCTTTCGCAACGGAAATAGTCAGAGCTCCTGAAAACTTAGAGGAAGAGGGCTGAAAAAAAGGGTGAGAGGGTGGCCTCTCACCATGAACTCTTTACTCGAGATTTCGAACGAGGTAGTAATCGACCCAGTTCTTTTTCCGGATAAATGGCACTATCAAGATTAGTAGTGCAACAACTACTGCAACAATGATGGCAGTATTAGAGATTAGAGCGATTGACATCCATTTTGATGCAATGCCAGTAGAAGCCCAAATCACAACAAGACCAAAGGCGATATCCCTTCTCAACACAATCATCAGAATAGTTATGAGAAGTGCGACAACAAGGACCAAAGCTGTCCAAGTGTATTGAACCTCGTCAGCAATTATCAAGTTCACGTTCAAGACTGCAGCAGTGTTTGCTATGGTAGCTAATGAAATCCATCCCAAGTAGACACTTGTTGGAAGATGGATAGCTAACTTCTGTCCGAGTGAAACTTCTTTAATTCCAACGTCTAGACGGACATAGGTCAATAGCAAGATTACTAAAAACCCAACGATGAGAAACTCACTCCAAACTAGTAGAGGAGTATTGCCGTAGGAATAGTGGAATAGAATTAACCAAGCCACATTCAATAGTGCACCAATGAAATACAAGTACCCAATCTTACCCAAGTACTCTGCGTTCACTTGGTCCTTCTTTGCTTGGTAGACCATGAAAACAAAGAGAAGGATGTAGATGACGCCCCAGATTGCAAAGACATACCCTGGTGGGGTGAAATAATTGGGGAACGAATCGGCTACGATTCCGGTGTTCACTCCGTTGAAAGGTAGAATGTTTGCTAGTGCGTTCATAACAATGGTGAACAGTACTGCGAAGATGTTTATTATTTGGAATTTCTTATAATTATCAGACATGAAAACTCCCAGCATTTGTTAACTATAGTTATTAATAAATGTTCGTGTCGGTTTCGATTCTTCATTGTATAGGATGGAGAATTTATAGATCAGCAACTAAACCATGACAAGAGTCAAAGAATTATCAGAGTTCTATTCAACCGGATTTTGTTTTCTCCCAATCTTTGCGAATGGCTGTTAGATGTCCTGTGTGGTAGTTTAGGTGCGTGAATGCGTTTGTCAATACTTCTCTACACGACATCCCTACGAAAAATGGTGGTGCCGTGCCTTTCTCAATGATTCTTTCAAATTCATCAGGTTTAGCATTCCTCGCCCAGTCAAGAAGATTCGCCTCACTAGTATCATAATACTCCTGAATCTCTGAGATCGG
Source organism: Candidatus Thorarchaeota archaeon (assembly GCA_016840965.1). Next base: position 4,735 of record JAEORI010000205.1, read on the forward strand.
GGTCCCAGCCCAAGCCCCATCGGTTCCTGGTTGATAGAGCTTGAAGAGCTCTGGATTCATTGGGGAACCTCGCTCTATCAACATGTTCACAGAAAAGTCGTAGATTGCTGCTTGATGCGCAAGAACCCAACCATAGGACGACATACCGCTCCGAGGGCGATAGGCAAGATCATCACATCCAGCATTTGAAAGGAGTTTGATTTCCATATCACGCCAGACGCGTACACTCTTTGCAGCAAGTAGTATATCCTGAATGTCATTCATTCTGACCACCTCACTATCATGTACTATCCATTGCCTATAATCTTACCATCTTTTTAGAATTGACATTACAGCACTAACATGAAAGAAAAGGGTGGGAGCGGTTTCCCGCTCCCGAGTTCAATTACTTCACTTCCTCTCAGAGTTTATTCTCACACATACCACGGAGATAGCGACTACACCAAGGACACCAACAACTACTGAAGACCATATCAGACCCGAAATATAGGCACTTGCAGAAGAGGGTGCAGTCATTGGAAACACTGAGAAAATAGGGTCGTGAGTGATTGAGTAGC
>JAEORI010000206.1 GCA_016840965.1 Candidatus Thorarchaeota archaeon
ACCCTCAATCTCCATCTATATTGGTAGTCTTCCTGAGTACATTGCAAATCAGCAGCGCGACGTCTATCTTGTAAATATCCTCATCTTTCTGACTTGGATATATCGATTCGGATACCCAGCATCAAATCGGATCGCGAAAGGTGCCGGGCTTCATTTAGGTAACCGTGATATTGGTGAAGAGATGATGCGTGGTGTACTTGGCTGGTTCTTCAGACTCAATATATTGCTAAGTATAGGAATCATTGGACTACAAGCCTATCAGGCATTTACCTCTGGTGTCGCAAATATTGTTAGTGTCCTCATAGGCTACTATACATTTGGTTTAATTCTTGCAGTACCTCCAATCATCTTTGCTATCTTGATACTTCCTTTGATTGAAGCTTTTGCTGTCGTCTTATACAAGAAAGCATTTGATTCAATAACTCAAGCTAAATCCAAGATATCAGGAATGAGCTTGGGTGGTACCCTCAGGAATCTAGGTGCTGGCGTTGGCACTGGTCTTGTGGTGGCAGGCGCTTTTGTGGCAGCAGTTTTCGCCACTACATTGAACTATGCTATAGAGCATGGACAATACCTTCTCTATCCCGGTCAAGTAGATGACGAGTTCGTAGAAGAAGTATTGCTCCATCCTGTTAGCAATTTCCAGATGACAGGGGAAATAGTCTGGCTGCTGATGCTTCTGGCTATTCCTTTCGCCATGATGATAGTTCTTGGAGTCCTAGGTCATTTTGTAAGGCAGCGAACCAATAGAGGAATTGAATCATTTGCATTATTCTCTGGTGTCACTCTCTCAGTAGTGACTTATTACATACTTCCGAACCTGGACTACATTGTTGGTTTTGCTATCACTCCCGCAAGATACGTTGGAGAAATTTTCAACAGGCTGAGACCGGTACTTGCCTTGCCTGATGCTGATCAGCAACTAGCACGATTAGCCTCACAGTTCATAGTTAACCTACAAATCTTTGTGTTCAGCGCGCTCTTCATTCTTTACTTCTTCAAGTATAGAGAGAGCTGGAGGGAAACAATAGGTGAGACCGCTGGTCCACTTTTGCATGTGCATAGAAGAGACTTGGTTCAATCTGCAGTTATGTTCTTTGGAGGTCTCGCTGTCGCTATATTAGGAGTCTGGATATTTTCATTGGTTATTGCCAATCCTTATCTTGCGAATGGCCTTCTCCAAGGTTTACTGGCTAAGATTAGTTCACCTGATGGACTTGAAGGAGTCCTTCCGCCTCCTGGGCATTTCCTGGACTTTCCTAGACTAAATCCAATGGGTTGGTTTGTCATTTTCATTGAACACAATATGATTCGAACTCTCCTTATGCTAGTCATTGGACCAATATTCTGGTCTGCAGTTCTATGGTTTACTGGAGTGAAAAAGACTGAATCAGAACAACGAATTGGTGTATGGAGTATTACTTCATTGTTTGTTGGCGGTGCCGCCACTCTGTTGTGGACTGCATATGATGCAGAACTTGGACTTTACAATCCGATGGATCCAAGATGGGGCTTTGCTGCACAATTAGGGCTCAGAGCACTTGTGGTCTTTGGAGGTATGTTCTTATTCTTCGGGCTGGTTGCACTTGTGAAAAGTCGTGGAGGAAAGGGTTCAGGTGCATGGTGGTTCCCACTCTTCATCACCATTTTTGCAGCTGAGTACTTCGTCTACGATGATCAGTTCACTCTGATTGCATTGATTGCACTTCCAATCATTCTTGCTGCAGCATACAAAATGGTTGGCAAAGGAACGGGCGAAGATTTCATTATTACTTTCATAAAGTTCAGCTTGATGTCCTTAGCCATTGCAGAAGTCCTCTCAACGGCACTGACGCTTGGAGGAATTGCAATTATTGAGATTCAATTCTTGGGAATAAGTATTTGGGAGTTCCTTGCAAGGATTCTCCCTCATGCCATAATAGAAATCCCGACTTTCTTGGTTGCTGCTGGGGCATCAATCAGGATTGCAAAAGATTTGTGGCCAACAATTGAAGCAGAGGATTGGGCGTCAGTGCCCTCTAAAACTCGAGCTCTACTTAGTGATGAACGAACTTGGAGGACATACGCACTAATTATATTCCTACTAGCGATAGCTGCTCTGATTGAAGCCTTCGTGACTCCAATTATCTTCTGGATGGCACTTGGAATTTAGTAATAACAAAGGAGTGGTTTCATTCCACTCCTTTTTTAATTCTAAAATTAATCTACTCTAGTTGAGGTCTGAGTTTTTCATGGAAGAATTTAATGCCTGCTAGATGAGCCTCATAGGTGCAGTTGAAGAGGTCATAAGAAATACCGGTGACTGGAATCGCATTTCGGATCATAACGCAATTCTTCTTGTCTATCCCAAAGTTCACTTCTACAAGAGTTGCATTCGATTTCAGCAACTTCTCGTATATCCCTCTCTTACTCTTTGTAGGAATTTCTGACAGGTCCATGAGTCTCGTAGTGAGAGTTACCCAATTTTTTCCCGGAAAGACCTCAATCACTCTTGCTTCAGTCGGTCCATAGGGATATAGACTGAAGGTTTTCTTACCATGTTCTTCAAAGTCTATCTTCAGTCGTTTGAGGTACTCCTTTGCAATAAACCATGTTGTACTCATCTATAACCTACCCTGCCTGAGGTACTCTCCTCGCTTCACCAATCGTTTCCGCAGATTAACCTAAGGAGCTATATACAAATACTAGTAAAAACTTTGCGAATGAATTTACTAGATTGACAAACTGCAAGGAAACCTATGGTTTTCATTGATTTCGAGTTTTATTAATCGTGAATCTGATTTGCAGCCAAATTTGAGAAATAATCAAGCTAATTGTAGCGAGAATATGATTTGGACCGATGCACAAATCAAGTGAGAATCGATCGGAAGTATCTGCCAATCTGTAATTCCAGCGTGGTTCGAAATACTTATTCGGATTAAAACATATTATTTGACATTGTCAACTATATACTTGACTTAGTCAATGAAATGATACAAATCTGCAGGCGAAGCTATCATGACTCAAAGCCAACTTGATTGGAACGTTCGAGAAGTACGGCGATTCAATCGATTCTACACAAAACGGATTGGGCTTCTCAACAAGGGATTGCTGAAGACTCAATTCTCGCTAACACAGGCTCGTGTAATTTTCGAACTTGCTCAAGAAGAAGAAACTATCTCAACAAATCTTGTAGAAGAACTCGACATTGATCCTAGTTACTTGAGCCGATTACTCAGCGCTTTTGAAAAAGATGGCCTTATTGAGAAATTGCGTTCTGAAAGAGATAGTCGTCAGAGGATTCTGAAATTGACTACAAAAGGCAGGGAGTCCTATAGAGATCTTAATGAACGGGCAAATGCTGAAATCATGGAAATGCTATTAGATCTTTCCAACGAAGATCAGCGTCGACTTCTCAATGCAATCACTACAATACAGCACATTCTTCAATCAGACCAGATGGCTGTTCCATCCTATCTCCTACGTCTACATGGACCCGGTGACATAGGTTGGATTACTTATCGACATGGCGCCTTATATGCGGAAGAGTATGGCTGGGATGAGACCTTTGAGGCACTAGCTGCTGACATTCTTGTCAAGTTCATTCAGAGTCACGATTCGAAAAGGGAACGCCTCTGGATAGCAGAACAAGATGGCGAAAGAATCGGTTCGGTCTTGCTTGTAGATGCGGGAAATAAAATTTCTCAATTACGACTACTTCTGGTGGAACCAAAAGCCAGGGGTAAAGGGATCGGGAAACGTTTGATACAGGAGTGTATAGATTTCTCTAAGCGTAACGGATACAAGAGAATCAAGCTATGGACTCAGAAGAATCTAGAT
>JAEORI010000207.1 GCA_016840965.1 Candidatus Thorarchaeota archaeon
CAGCACCTAGGATTAAAGCTGCAATTGCTACTTGGTTACCAAGGAGGCCAATGACACTATGATAGTCTGTGAGAAGAATCTCAATGGAGTGTGTGAGAATCTCGCCCGCAAAAAAGATGCCAATGAAACCCATAATAGCTAGAATTGCTGCAGACCTTTTAGAATGACTTGCTTTGGCTTTTTCCTCCTCATTGACAACATCACCAGTAGTCAATGCAGCTGCGTAAATAACATATGAGAGGAACAAAACGAATGATGCAACTGGTGGAAATCTTGGGTCTACCGAAACATCAAGTGATACCAAGTCCAAAACACCAAGAGCAAACATGCACAATAGCGCAACAAATGTCCATCTAATCAGTACTGAATCTTTCCTTATCGCCTCCTCAGGAACGGTCATATCACCTTTTCCTTTTGTGGAAATGATTATCGTTATTCCAAGAAGCAGCATATTGAATCCTGCAGCAATGAGAACTGAAAGAACAGCAATGTCCAGTAGATCTTGACTTCCAGTTCTCCAACCATTGAATGCTGCTAATCCGCTGATTACAGCCTCAGGCATATTACTTGCCAAACTTGAAAGCATACCTGCAACATATGTTGTGTATCCTAGATGACCAGCTGCACTCTCCATTCCTTCTACAGCCCATTCAGAAGGTCTGAAAGCAAGCCATGCACCTCCAATTATCCCGAGAACAACTACTATTGTTGGTTCAATCCCTGTAAATCTCAGATAGAAATAGAATATCAGGAGACCTATGAAAAAGGCGAGTTCTTTTCTACCTGCAACAAGCGAGTCCTTTACACCATGGTACTGGTCTTGGTTCTCGGTAGACTCTACGATTTGAATTTCCTCCACGGATCACCTTGAGTGTCCAGAATGTTCCAAACCCGGCTATTAATAATAATGGTTTTCTACGCACTGATTACTTTTGGTTGGTGTATTTTACTCCACTTCCAGTATTTAGAAGAACAACATCTTCATCATAATCTATCTTTCCGGACTCGATCAAGTTCCAAAGTCCGCATATACCAACAGCTGATTCAGGGCAAAAATCGAGTCCCTCTAGTTTTGCTGCAGTTCTCCTAGCGGGTCCAATTTCTTGGTCAGCTACAGCCACTGCACTTCCTTTTGAATTTCTTATTACATTGAGTATAAGTCTACCTGCAAATGGATTGGGTACTCTCAACCCAAGAGCTTCCGTTTCACCGTTTACCCATGGCTCGATGTCATCAGTTCCCTTCTCTATGGCTCGAACTATGTGAGCACATCCCCCACTTTGTGCAGCGTACATTCTAGGTCTCTCAGAACCAATTAATCCAATTGTTTCAAGTTCATCAAAAGCTTTCCAGATACCTATGATTGCAGTACCCCCACCTGTTGGACAGATGATAGCATCAGGTACTGACCACCCCATTTGTTCACATATCTCAAAACCAAGAGTTTTCTTACCTTCTACGCGATAGGGTTCTTTTGTTGTCGACAAATCAGTCCAGTTCCCATTTTGCTGGCTCATGGCCTTACTTGCGTCTGAAATGGTCCCCTTCACTCTGCTTGTTTTCGCGCCAAAAAGTTCGCACTGTTGAAAGAATGGCTCCGGAGTGTCATCAGGCATGAAGACATGTGCTTCTAGCCCTGCTGCTGCTGCATATGCACTTGCAGAAACTGCGGCATTTCCTGCTGAAGGTAGAGCAAATGCTTTTGCTCCCAGTTCGAAATGCCTCGAAATAGCTGCGGAGAGACCTCTGTCCTTAAAGCTTGCAGTTGGATTTTGGGCTTCATCTTTGATACGGAGCATTTGGAGGCCAAGGTGTTTCCCCAGACGCCTTGATAGAATAAGAGGTGTCCATCCCTCCCCAAGACTAACAACACACGAGGGAGATTTCACAGGCAAAAGTTGTGAGTATCTCCACATGGAATTCATTTCTGAAGGAAATTCATTCTCTGAAAGAGCCTCTCTAACACCCACAAGATCATATATGGCGAAGAGAGGAGATCCGCAAATACAATATGTCGCCATAGTTTCAGGTGAATGCTTTCTTCTGCATTGCGGACATTCCAGGTATGAGATGTATGATATCAAAGCACTCACTATATTACATGAACACTTAGCCTTATTTGTAACTATCACTCTATTTCCGCGGAAATATAGCATAAAGTGATACTAATGGGCGAGCTAAGACGGACAACTCTACCTTTCACATCCCTAGTAGGTCTTGAGCGACTAAAGCTTGCCCTCATTCTTAATGGTATTAATCCGCAAATTGGCGGCGTTCTTGTGTCTGGTCCGAAAGGCACAGGGAAAACGACTGTAGTACGAGCTTTAGCAGATCTTTTACCTGAAGTAGAGGTTGTTGTAGGATGCAGATTTGGTTGCAATCCTAATAATCATGACTTCTTGTGTGAAGAATGTAGAACTACTCTCGAGGCTGGGAAGAAGCTTGAATCAGAATCAAGAAAAATGCGGGTTGTGAATCTCCCGCTCTCCACAACTGAAGACCGATTGATTGGAGCTCTTGATATTGAAAGAGTATTGCAAGAAGGAATTCAAGCACTTCGACCTGGAATACTAGCTGAGGCTCATCAGAATGTCCTTTATGTGGATGAAGTGAACCTACTTCCAGATCATCTCGTGGATGACCTCCTAGATGCAGCAGCAACAAAGGTCAATGTAATTGAACGTGAAGGTATCTCCATAGCTCATCCCTCAGATTTTGTCTTAATTGGTACAATGAATCCAGAAGAGGGTGAGTTACGACCACAGCTATTGGATAGATTCCCACTTCATGTTGCTGTGGGAAGTCACCATTCAATTGAAGAACGAATGGAACTCGTCAGGAGAAATCTTGCTTTCGAAGAAGATCCTGAGAAATTCAGAGATAGCTGGGCTGCTCAGCAAACAGAGCTTCTTAACAGGATAATTCAAGCTAAAGAGATTCTCCGAGATGTGGTTCTTCCTGATGTTAATTTGAGAGCAATTGCAATGGCTTGTGATGCTCTTGAGGTTGATGGTGTTAGGCCCGACATCATCATCAGTAAGACTGCAATCACAAATGCCGCTCTTGAAGGGCGCAAGCAAGTTACGCTTGATGATATGAAGCTTGCATCACAACTTGTACTTAGTCATAGGACTCGTCGTGGTGGGCTCTTGGAACCACCATCTCCTGAAGATGTAGACCAAGCGATTACAAAAGCTGTAGATGTAGCACAGAAAACAGAACATCGAAAATCTCCCACCGAGGTTCCAGAAGAGGATGATGATAAAACTGGTCCCCGTATTAGTGGAGGGCGATTTGGTCGAGG
>JAEORI010000208.1 GCA_016840965.1 Candidatus Thorarchaeota archaeon
GGCATGGTTCGGACATCCATTTTCTTGAGAATCGGTTCGAGTCCCAGAACTACATTTTCGGTGACTGTTAGAACAGGTATCAATTTGAAGTGCTGATGCACCATTCCAACGCCTCTGATAATGGCATCTTCAGGGGACTTCAGTACAACTTCTTCTCCATTGATTTTGATTTTTCCAGTATCTGGATGCAACAACCCATAGAGAATATTCATGAGTGTGCTTTTCCCTGCACCATTCTCCCCAAGAAGCCCAAGAACTTCGCCTTTCCTGACACGGAGAGTAATATTCTTGTTTGCCTCGACACCACCGGGGAAAGTTTTAGAAATCTCTTCAAGCTCTACTGCGTACTCTACTTCCATCATCATAACGACCTCTTAGCCTAAATGCCAAAGGTTAGAGATGCGACTTGAAACTATATTTTACTTAGGCGAGAAGTTCATACTATTTAACCCTACGGTCAGAAGATAATTAGAAAAAGAAGAGGAAGAGGGGCGAACCCCTCTTTGTTTTGCTTACCAGTATATTGCATCTGGAACAGTGATTGTTCCTGCGACAATCAGAGCCTTGAACGCCTCCACAGCTGTGATGACAGCTGATGGAAGAGTCAGAAGATCCGTGTTGATCTCATATCCAACACCATTGTTAGAAAGCTTGAAGGTGTAGAGTAGATCAAAGCCTGTCTTCCAGGTTTCATCAACAACCCAGTCTTCAATAATTGTATAGACTGCAACATCAACGCGCTTTAACATTGAAGTCAAACACAGAGTTGGAGCATCAGGATTCTCGGGGTCTGCAGTACCATAGTACATCTGTGGTGAGTCAACACCAATGACCCAGAGAGGAACACTTGAAGTTGTGTTCTTGTCCTTAACGCTGTCAAACACACCAAGACCTGAACGACCTGCTGCTGCAAAAATGATGTCTGCACCAGCATCGTACATTCCATCAGCTAGTGTTTGTCCTGCGGTTGTATCAACCCAATCGTTTGTGTAGGCAATTGTGATGTTTGAACCATCAATGTAGCTATTGGTGTAGTTTGCTCCAAAGATGTATCCAGCAGCAAACTTGTTGATCAATGGAATGTCCATTCCACCAACAAAACCAATCTTGTCTGTTGTGGTCATTAGACCTGCAATAGCACCAACAAGTGCTGAGCCTTCATGCTCATTGAAGAGCAGTGATGCCACATTGGGATATACTATTGGATCGATATACATGTCGACAATCGCGAACTTCTGATCAGTTGATTCATTAGCAACAGTCTGCAATGCAACCTCCTGATCGAATCCTACACAGATAATCAAGTCATAGGGTTCGATGAATTGTGCATGTTGTGCGAATCCTCTGATGAATCCCTCATAGTCTGCTATAGCAGTAGGTTCGGCATAGATGTAGTCAATATTAAAATCAGTTTTGGCTTGATCCATGCCAGTTTTGACACCGTCATTGAATGACTTGTCACCAAGGCCTCCTGTAGCAAATACGACTGCTACATCATATGGGTTGGGCTGGGGTCCAAAGGGATTGAACACGATAATGTATGCACCAACACCACCAATAGCGATGATGACAATGACAATGGCGGCCAATGTTCCTTTACTTACCATTATTTCGTCTCCTTGCAAAGGTTCGAATAATGAACCAACTAGGGTTAATGAATAATCATCTCCCCGAGTTAGTTTTTCTTAGAACTTCTTCCTTAAAAAACTCGTTGACGTCGTATTGGTAATTGATGAAAAAGACCTCAACAAATGACGATGTTATATTAATTATGAATTAAAGTAAAATGAGGTGTACTCATAATGAGTCCCCTTGTTGCGACCCTATAGCGAGAGCCTGCGCAGTGGCGTTATGTTATATACTAATATTTCTTGATTTTCTAACGGGAACTATTATGATTATCGACGATTTGACCTCTAATTCAACCAATCCAAAAGATATGAAGAATCAGCTCTATCAAATTGTAGAGGACAATAAAATTAGTTCAATCAGCATGATGAGCGATCTCTCAGGAATTAATGAGAATCAGATTCGTTCCATATTAGAAGAACTTGTAACAGAAGGAATCTTGGCCGGTTCATTTACGTCGGATGGTCAAAGATTCTTTTTGTCTGAAGTAAAGGTTTCAACAGCGCCATTTGCACCTACCAAAGATGAAGGGTATACAATTGAAAGGAGAAACACAAAGACATCGAAGCTTGTCTTCATGACTGGATTAGTAATGATAATTACTGGGTATGCAGTTAGAAGTCTGATGGCAATAAGTGAGATGTTGGAGCCTATTGGCGTAGGGATAATTATGACTGGATTGGTTGTTTTAGTTGTTGGTTGGCTAATGTTTAGTAAAGCAAATCCTCCGTCCAAGATTAAGTAATGCTAACATTGTATTTCTTCCTATCTGTTGGGTGATCGTAAAGGACTCTTATGAGATTCAATTTAATCAGGGTGAAGTTTGGATCGTCTGAACCAGTCCAGTATTGGTTGAACCATGGTATAGACAGAGAGAGTTCATGTTTCGTTTCTTTATTGTCAATAATAACTGCAGTCGCGGTTGCTCTTATACTTCCTGTACCATGATCATTTAATGGGCCTATAGAAAATTCCACCATATTGTTAGCTTCTAGCTGGTTAACCTTATTCCACTGAGTCTTTGTTGCTAGCCAAAGCTGGTTATCTACTGAAATGAGTGACATGGGACGGACTCTTGGTTGATTTCCTTCTATGGTCGCTAGGTGTGCAAGTGGATATCCTTCAAAGAACTTCCATATTTCTTGCAGATCTATTTTTTCAGGATATTCTTTCATAATGCTGATTGATACAATCCATTTATCAAAAGCCATTTCTTTTAGAGCAAGATTGCGATTCTCGGAAACCTGATATGGTAGTTATTTTCCAAGTGTTAGTATGACAGAGGATGCAGTGAAGCTTGCAATGAAGTATTTCTCAACTGATTACAACTGCTCTCAATCAGTTATGAAATCAGTACTCGAGAGTAACGGTATGGATTTCGAAGAGATTTTCAATCTTGCAGCAGGTTTTGGTGGAGGTGTTGGGCTACAAGGTCATATTTGCGGGGCGGTTTCAGGAGCTGTTGCGGCTCTAGGCGTTATCAATGGAAGGAAAACCAAGGATACCAAACAACACAAAGCAATGACCTATGAATCAGTTCAGAAGTTTATCAGCAGATTCAAAGAGAAAAATGGATCAATCATATGTGATGAGTTAACCGGTATAGAGATGGCCAACAAAGAGCAGCATGACAAAGCAATAAAGAATGGTACATTGAGAGAAATCTGTCCTGGTTTTGTGAAAGATGCGGTAAGAATAATGTTTGACATTACTGAAAATTAAAATCTTTCACATTTCCCACAATAAAAAAAGACAGCTATTCTTACCTAACTCATAGATTGTTTAATTATTAAAAAAAAAGATGATTTCCCCCTCATACGTATGAGAGGGAATTTGTTACCTTTTTGATGCATGACTACTGAGCAAAGGGGATATCGTCTTCAAGATAGACTCTTGCTTCACCCTTAACTGGTTGTCTAACTTTTAACAGGAGAAGGATTGATGCAACAAAGAATAGCAATATGACAAGCATAGCTGTTAGATGTGCATCTGCTACTAGATTAGGATCTTGTGCTGGATTAACTAGCAAAAGAACTGATGCATATACAAATGGTCCTAGAATTGCAGCAAACTTACCTGTTAAGGCATAGAAACCATACATCTCAGATTTCTTTTCCTCTGGGATGAATTGGCCATACATGCTTCGTGCAGTACTTTGAGATGAGCCCATTCCAACTCCTGCAATCATGCCCACTGTCCACCAAACAAGTGCACCCCAAGCCACGAAAAGATATGCAAGAGATAAGGCTATGACCCAAATGAAGAGTGTGATGATGAGCGTTTTCCTAGTTCCAATCTTATCTGCAACAATACCAAAGACAAATGCACCAGGTATTGCCGCGAGCTGAGTAACTGCAAAGAAGATGAGAATCATTGTGGTACTAAATGCATATACTGCTTGTCCGAATATTGCAGCATAGTAAATCACTGTGGTTATCGCATCACTGAACAAGAAGTACGCAACTAGAAACAATGGTAGGCCTGTGTATTTTCTAATATTCTTGAGAGTGTTTCTTATCCTCCTATATCCAAGTTTTGCGAGAGACTGACCTTCCTCTCCAGGAAACACTTTGGGTGGTCTATTCTTTAAGGCAAGAATACTCGGTACTGCAAAAACGAGGAAGAATATTGCGCTAAGAAAGAAAGCGTAGGTGTAGGGCAAGTCGGCTAAGATTA
>JAEORI010000209.1 GCA_016840965.1 Candidatus Thorarchaeota archaeon
CACCATCAGCCAGAAAGCCTCCATCGTTGCGAACATAGCCAGTTACAACTAGTGTATCACCGCGACTTACAGTATTGTCAGCAGGTTGCGTGTCCAAGAAGACATCCACGCGTTCAATAACAGTCACATCTTCGAAGAACTCAGTGGTATCTGTAACGCCCCAAGCAATCGAAGGCGGTGTGAATAGAGCATAACCTGAAATAACACCTATTGCATTACTGTAAGATATCGAATGAACATAGTTGAAAGCCCCAGCAACTGGGTCACTGATGGTGATTGTGGTCAGATGATCGCCACCCCACCAAATCTCAATGTTATAGCCTACCAAAGGAGTACCGTTCGTAAACTGTAGAGTTCCTGAGAATGTTAGACTGCCACCTAGATATACGGTTGTTAAATCCACAGAAGCTGTGATATCAACGGAATAGATGTCAATTAAAATAAGTACAGGTGGAGACTCTCCAAATGTTGCATACTCAACAGGGTCGATATATGCCCAAACCTCTCTTACTCCAACAAGACCAAGGTCATCTGGAATTGGATAGAGATAGGAGAACCTGCCGCTGCTATCGGTCAAGAAATCTATGACAAAGGGATTGTTGACACCGAAGTAGTCGCCCCAATAGAAATCTACTGGGGAGTTAGCATAGGGAGTTCCATTATCCCAAGTCACTCTGCCTGTGATATTCAATATCTGATCCAAATGGATGGTTGTGGGAGTCACAGTGAATTCAGGCCATAGATAACCTGGAGCAATTACTTCAATCGGTGGTAGGGCAAACAAAGCATCAGTTATCCATGGATACAGTGAGTTGAAATTGACGAATAAGCTATAGTTACCTGGCGGGAGGGTTCCGGGAATATCCCAACTCAGAGTGAATGAGCCATCTGATGAGGTCACATCTGTTGTTCGGGTGATTCCTAGAAGAGTCAGCTCAACTGTGACATCGATATATGGAGTACTCGAAATTGAATACTCGAGATATCCTGTAACAACAATAGTTTCTCCAAGTCTGTACGGTCCAGCTGGGAGGTTAACACTTGTGAATGTTGTTTGCCACTGGTTTAGAGTGAGGATGTTATGGACTGACTCATTTGATGCTCGGAATACAGTTCCTGCGTATACACCATACACCTCAATACCTGTTCGTACAGTGTCCCAACTCATTCCGGAGTAGTAAAGATCAGCTTGACCAGTTCCATCTGTGATGACGTTACCTAGGAAGGGAAGAGGTAGAGTTCCATTGTTCCAAAATATGGAAACAGTCGCGCCTGAGAGAGCAGTACCATTGTGTGCGAAGTACGCATAGACATGAACCGTCAGAGTTTCGTTTTGCATAACTGGATTGGGATTGATGGTCACATCAAGATTAATCGCATACCTGATTCGTGTGATGTCAAAGTATGCAACAGTATCATTGTTTAGAGGGTTTGAACTGATGTATAGAACACGGAAGTTGTATATTCCCTCATCATATCCTACAAAACCAAGTGATGTAAGAAAACCCCCAGTTGAATTCGTCACCGGATTATCAAGTTCGTACCAGCCAGCACCGTCCCACCATGAGATGTATACGGTTTCCCCAGCCAATGGCGGCGCACCGCCAAGATATGTTAGTACACCCTCAATATCAAAAGCTGTTTCATCAACATAGAGTTGAGAGGGCACGTTGAGGGCGATCTCAAGTTGGTATCTTTGGAGCTGTATTAGAGGGGCGATTGAACTAAAAGCATCATCGTAGATAGGAGTCCAAGATGTCCAGTTAACATACACATCTATCAGACCTGGCTCATCCTGTGTTGGAGTGCAATTATAGAACATCTGATAGTAGCCAAACGCATCAGTTGTCTTTGTGAAGTGGTAGGTATTAGTTGCATTGACCCAATGGATATGGACTGTTTCAAACTGGATGGGAGTACCATTTGAGAATTGGAGAGTACCATAGAGGAGAATCGTTTCATTCAAGTGATAGAATGTGAAGTCTTCTTGAATCGAGATTAGAGTGCCAGTTGCTTGGATGTCTAAAGGCTCGTGGAAAGACTCGCCATCATAGACGTTGTAATATGGTGAAGTGTAGTTTGCCCAGATATAGACGATTTCAGTCGCTTGTCCGATAGGAATAGTGTATTGATAGAAGTACCCTCCAGAGGAGTTTGTCATGTCACTTCCAATGTAGAACACACCGGTGCTATTCTGTAACCAAAAGTCCACCCACTCATTCGGCAAAGGATAGGCGAACTCTGATAGCTGTAGGAACCCTTGAATATCAACTGGCTGAAGAAGGAACACAGGATCTGGTGTGATAGAGATTGGATCTAGTGAGATATCAAGTTTCTTCACATTTGTAAAGAGATGTGTAGATTCTGAACTTGTGAGTGTGGGCTCTACTGAAGTGAAACTCGACCAATACTCGATAGGACCTTCATCTGAAATCAGGATAGTATAGTTCAATTCATAGTACCCATCTGATGCTGTGAGTACACTGCCAAGAAGAAAGGTTGATCCATTGTTCCAATAGATATCGACCCAGCGGCCACCAATACCAGTGCCATTAGACACATGAGTCAAGTATCCAGAGATTGTTATATTCATACCAATATAGAGAGGGTCTGGAAGCGGATTGATTGAGAGTTGTGTACCACTTGACCCAACATTGACCGGGATAAACACACTCCAATTACCTGCAATCAGTGACCAAGGAGAGGTCCAGTTCGCATAGGCAAAATATGTACCTTCAGGTTGAGTGATAGGAATCAGATAGCTCCATGTGAAGCCACCAGTAGAGTTCAGACCTAGCGTTGTATTTGCTTGCGACCCAAAAAAAACTCCGATCTGTTGACCCATTGGGAGTAAGGTCCCATTTAGAAGATAGGCAATACCATCATAGTAGACGATTTCACCAGGGGAAAGATCAGTGGGGTAAACGTACAGGTCGAATCCTACACGACCCCAGACCGTGACGGTTGAATTGTTGCTCGACCTGGCTGGAAGGAGGCGAGGAACACCATACTGGTCCCAGTCCCCTAGATACCACGCCCAGACTTCATGAGCTCCAACAGTCATTCGGGAAAGGTCCATCGGGTCCACATAGATATCTAACTCATAATAGCCATACTCATCAAAAGTAGCATTTCCCATGAATGAGTTGTCCCAATAAATTCCAATATTCGTGTTGTCATGTTTTGAACTGTTGACCGGGACTCCACCAACCTTAATCGTTCCGTAGACGTGGACTGTGTCCTCCCAAAATGCAAAATGTGTGTCTATTCCTTGACTTACATTTAGCTCTCTTGTTTCACTGAGGACGAATCCGCCAGATTCGGTTGAAGGAATTGGATGTGAGAATGGATTAGGATCTCCTACACAGTAGATAGAGGTTCGATTTGATATCGAGTATGTTGAAGTAGTCCATGTCGCTGAAATTATGTGATAATCAATTGATGCACCAGCAGGAAAGGCGTGTGTAACGGAGGCTATTGGTGGGCTCGGCGGGATTGCTGCCGAACCAATATAGACAGAGTCTGTTTCATCATAGAAAGTGATGATTTCAGGAGTTGTGACAGGTACTCCATCGATTGTAATTGCGGCACTTAGGTCAAATGGAACACCAATCTGTGCCCAAGGTTGCCCACTGGTAGGCCAGACAAGAAGCTGAACATTTGGTGTTGGTGTGTTAGTCGGGTCTTCAGCACCGCCCATATCGTCTGGCAACATTGCAGGAATGACCTGGATCCATTCGCCCCCATCAGAAGACGCTGACATGGGAATGAAGACCTCGGACCAGAAGGTCATGTGTCTGACTTTCACTTCTCGATAACTGAATGTTGAATCTGGGTCGCCAACAGCATAGCCCATTGCTAACCGAGCGGGGACACCAAGATATCGCATAAAGACACAATATGCAGTAGCAAAGTCCATGGGAAGTCCGCCACCGCGCTCAAGAAACCAATCAGTGACCTCCTGACCATCAGGTCTATCCGTTAATGCAGCAGCATCAACCCGGACCTCGAATGTGCTCTGGAAATACAGTTGCACAGCCATGGCTTTCTCATAGGCATTATTACCAACTGATTGGAATTGTGTGATATTGTTAATTACACGCTGACTCAATGAAGGATAAGTCAAGTAGTTGTCATATCCGCCTGGTACTGTCAGGAGCGCATTTGCCCGTACATTGTTAAGGTCTTGGGTGTCATAGGTTAGATCAAAGGTGACCACAACCTCTTCTCCGTTAGTTCCTTGTATGAGTGGTGAGAAGAGGAGCGTGCCATAATCATCAGTATCTAGGTCATAGTCTAACAAACGACTCGGATCGGGGTAAGGATTCCCAGTAGCATCAACGCTCCAGGTGAGGAAAGAGTCCTCTATCACTCGTATATATGGAAAGAGTGAGGGAATCTCCATGGCTCCAACAGTGGCTCCTGCAGTAGCATTGAAAATAACAGTATATACAGGGTTTGTAGCCTCACCATATGTTATTAGTTCTGTGCCAGAATCTAAAGTCCGTGTGCCAAGGTCTGTTTTCCCCCAGTTAGCACCATCGTAGTCATCATATGCGCCAATGCGCCATAACTGCGGCGGGTCTGCAGGGACTACTGTGAATATGATGTCATCCAAGTTGCCAAGTAGGTCTTCAGGGAGGTCCATATCGAGAGGAACATTTGTATAATTGATGTTTTCAAACCAGTTAGTTCTACCACCCACAAAATCGTTATCATAGGGCCAGTATGGAATATCGCCATATGGATAATGCGGGGTATACTGCCTGACTGCGCCTGACTGGACGATTGCAAAGTTGTATGTTGCCCAAACGAGAGTAGATACTATGAAAATTGCGCTGATTAGCGTAGTAAGCCCCATTCTTCTGCGGGTCGATATTGTTGCGGCGCTCAATGGACTAGTCCTCTCGTTCACCATCTGAAGTATTTGGCGTGTCTTGTAACTCACGGTGGTGACAAGTTACTCTCAAACGTCCGTTCTTAGCAATTAAAGGGTTGCTCGGCTGGATTCAATCTCGTTTATCGAAGGCATCTTGTGATGATTTTGACATGTGTGAAAGGTCTATTGCTAAATTTTGATGTCGACTGATAATACCCGGAACCACGTTGAAGGCTCTTGTTTCACTAGGAGTGAGTTCATCAGAATAAATGGAGTGAGTCGGATAAGATAATGGAACAACAATGTCCAAACAAGAAATAGAAGTCCGATTTGTGATTGATCCCATTGGAGTTGTCCAGGTTGCTGAAATGATGTGATAGTCTATAGATGCGCCTTGAGGAAATGCATATGTGATATTGGCTATGGGTAGATCTGGTGGTTGTCCGATTGACGCCAAACCGATGAGTACGGAGTCGGTTTCGTCATAGAAAACTATGGTTTCAAGAGCTGTGACCGGAACACCATCTACAAGGAGTGCAACGCTTAGACTGAAGGGTTCTCCAATTTTTGAATAAGGTTGTCCACTAGTGGGCCAAATGAGAAGAGAGACGTTTTCTGGTGGCCATTGTGCAACTTGGTCATATGCAAAATGTGCTGGAAATAGTCTAGGGACAGATAAAGTAGGTAGAAGAGTGGATAGTGTCCATATGAAACTGGCCACTATGAAAACTGCGCTG
>JAEORI010000210.1 GCA_016840965.1 Candidatus Thorarchaeota archaeon
TAGCTGCTCCTGATATGTGCATCAATTGATACACAAAAGCTACTTCAGTACCGCAATATATTACAAATAGGCTTGAGGTCCTCCTTGGAAAGACAACATTAACACAAAGATAATTAGAATAATTACTTTGAAAGCAATGACTTGGCAATCCATAAAGGATGGTTTCAAAAGTTATCAAGATCTGGGTGATGAGGGATATGAGCAAGCGCCTGCTGTCTTCAATATTGATTCTGTCGATGTTTTTCGTCACAATGAGTTGGGTTCCAATCCTACCAATAACAAGCAACAACTCAAACATAGAATCAAACCGTGAATCATCTCCAATCACTAAGGACCAATCTGAACAAAATCATGATGATATTTCTGATTTGGAGAAACACACCTCCTTCAATATTGCTTATGATGCTCCTGCTGATGGAATTTTGAATCCTGTATCTGTTGAACAGTCCGGTTATGCAGCTTCAGAGAATATCTCTGCCCGAACAGATAGCTTTCAGAATCTTGGTTATGATTTACCATTAGATGTTGCCCATAACTGGGTTGCAGATGAAGCTGAGGTTTCAGTCTGGAATCTTGAGAAACTATATGCAGTCAATGGAAGTCTAGATGTAGGTATCCCCGGAACAAACCTAAATCCTAATGGTACTGTAGAGTTTTATCCGCTTGGTTGGGTGGCCAACAGTACTGATGACGATGTCTATGCTGATGAATTACAACTAGCTGCGTATGATACCTCTACTCGCAATTTTGTTTCAGTGGAGAATCAAGGTTACAAATCAGGTCAAGATATTTGGGGTCACAGTCCAGGTTCGAAAATTGTTTGGTCTCAGGTAGTAGATAATGCACCTTATACCGACAATTTCACCTTTAGTATGGATTACTTCTATTTGAGAGGTCCAATTGATGGTCCCACTGGATATACAATTTCTGGAAATTGTAGTTTGGCTCTTTTCATTGATGGTTCAGTCGTTTGGAATCAGAGTCTACTTTTATTGACACAAAGAGGTATATGGTACAACACTGGAGAAATACCAATAACCATTTCTGGAGCTCCAAGTACATTTCTATTAGAAATTGGTATTATTGTTGATGAGCGTCTTATACTTGAAAAGAAGAGGGACTATGATGGTAATGGTGTACAAGATGGAATTGAGAATGCGGCATATATCACTGTCTTCTTTGATGATGTTTCGTTCATCAAACAGACACCTCCAACAGCAGAGCAGGTTCAACTCGAATTCACTACTGGAGGGGTCATTGAGGGACTTACAGGTTCCTTAGGAACATATTATGCCTCAATACCGAATGCATCATACTGGATATCCACTCCTGTTTCAATAGCACTATCTGCAAATACAAGCGTGTCTTTTGACTATAAGACTCGTCTTTACGTCCATAGATTCACAGATTCAAACTGGAGAACTGATATTTCGAGTCTTGGCGTAGCATATGTTGTGGATCACGGCCTAAGTTCAGATTTGACCTTCTACTCATATGTAGGATACCTTGGAGGATATGAAGATCCTGAGATGACAATTGTATTTCCCTCCGATTGGGAGAATCTTACTGTATCTGATCCGTTCCTTACTGATTTGACAGGTTCTTGCATTGTTGGTACAGGCTTTGCTACTGTTCCGACTTCAATCATTGACCGTCTTGGGTGGTGGGAAATCAAGATTGAGTCACCTAATTATGCTAAATCAATCAATTCACAAATCCTTGATGGTGGCTGGAGTAATTCTACAGAGTTCAGAATTGATGACACAACTCGCGCAGATATTACAATTGGTACTAATACTCAAATTCTTGGTTCACTGATAGATGTGAATGTTACATGGTTCAAACCTTCTGACATGATTTGGGTTACTGAACTTGTATCAGGTGGGTCTTTGGGTCAAATCTATAGTAGTAGCCAAGTTTTAACATCTGGCTCTTCACCAGCTGGTGAATGGTGGGTCGAAGTCTATTGGGAGAATGGGACAGAAGTTGCGTATGACCGAGTTCAATTTGCTGTCATTCATACTGCCAACCTTGTAGCTGAACCTACTGAGATATCCACCGATACTGGTCTTACTATAAAGGGCATTGTTCGTTATACTGATGGTGATACTGGGGACTACATCCTAGATACATCTGCAAGCATTGTAGCAAACTGGTCTGGAAGTACAGTGCCCTTAGTTGCGATTTCCTCTCAAAACTGGTGGGAGGCTAACTTTGATACATCAATCACAGGAGCCGGTGATTTTGTCATAGTAGTTAACGCATCTCGACCATACTATGATGATGTAAGTTGTGTGATTTTGGTTCATTCAATCAAGGTTACAAGATTAATTTCACCAGACGCTCCTTGGACATCCGCTGATTGGGGTGACGAAATCTTACTTACATTCAATTTCCAATCGTATGACTATGGATCGGAAACATGGGGTCCAGTAATCAATGAAACCGATGTTTCAGTAAATGTGAATTGGACAACTGGATATTGGTCAGTGTCAGAAGACATTACACCCGGTGTTTATGTCATGAGTCTTGACACAAGTGCTGCTGATGCTGAAACTTGGCTTCTCAATGTGACATTCATTAAACCAAATCACCAATCAAAGATAATCCTCCTAACCCTAATAGTATCACCTGCTACTAGTTCATTATCTATTTTTCAAGGAATTTCAGCTCGAGTTGACCTCGATGAATCGTTCCCTCTAAAATTGAGATATCTCGATAACGAGAATGCACCTATCATAAGTGCAAGTATTATAGTTGACAGTGTTTCACCCACCACTGGTTTGAATCGAACTACTGTGATAGAAGTTGGTGGCGAACCTGGTAATTATTCAATTACACTTACACCACATAATGCGGGAGTGTTTACAATACGATTCCTTGCCTCAAAGATTAATTCAGAAAATGCTACAACAGTGTTTGTTCTTGTTGTCAATGATGTTGCAACTAATCTCATAATCCCTGGTCCAAGTCGTGTTGAAATGGGACTCACAGATGTTTACAATACAACATTCCGCTTCCAGATGGATAATGGGACAGGCATAGAAAATGCTCAGATCAATGTCACTTACACAGGTGGAACATCTGATGCATTGACTTGGGAGTTAGGAGAGTATGGATTAGGTGATTATTCAATCGAGTTCAGTTCTACTTCTTCTGGTACCTACTTGATTACGATTGCCGCATTCAAGCAATACTATCAAAGTGCCTCTAACGCATTCTTCCTAGTTGTAAGTCAGATATCAACCAGCATCACTTGTGAAAATGGGACCGCTGACCTAGTTAGTTTTGGCAATGATTATCGCATGGTTGTCAGCTATACAAATGGAACTGGACATGGATTAGAGGACGCGGATGTAACAATCGAGAGTGTTGTTTCAGACTCACCACTCAGTTGGGAAAATGCAACTCAAGTTCCTGGATCTCCTGGATTCTATGCATTTCTTTTGACACCTCAAGCAGCAGATACATTCACCATTCTAGTTCAGGCCAAGCTATCAAATCACCAAATTCAGTTTGTATTGTTCACTCTCACAGCAACATCAATCGCCACATCATTTGCAGTGCTCAATACTAGTACAACTATCGCTCTTGATCAAGAGTTTACAGTCACTTTGTATTTCCAGGACGAAGCATCAACAGGAGTGGTAGATGCAATCGTTTCGGTTCAAAATCCTCCTGCAGGCGTTTCCTTCTCACAGGCTACAAATTTGACCAATGGATACTATCAGATGACCATTTACCCACTTGAAGTTGGAACCTTTGATATTGTCTTCAAAGCAAGTAAAGACGGATATCAGAATGGCTACGCAAGCTTCACAATAGGTGCAATCAGAGTTCCGACCTCTCTTCGTACAGCAAGCGGATTGTCATCAGATACAATGATGTTTACAGAAGAGTATGAGTTGACTGTTCTCTATGAGCGAATTGACACTGGATTCAATATTACGGCGGCGAATATTACTGTCCAAGGAGTTCCGACTACTGGATTTTCCTGGTCGTTCGAAGAAACAAGTGATGGATACAATGTAACTTTTGTACCTGAACGAATTGGCAGGTGGACATTGACAATTACTGCTCAACTAGAAGGACATTCTAGTAGTTCCATTGAATTCATTCTAACGGTTAACCCAGTTCAAGTTAGAGTTGAGATATTGTCTACTCTACTCGTTGTGGAGGGAACAGTTTTTGATATTACAGCCCGAGTCGCAACTCTCGGCACAAATATATCTGTAACAGATGCAGTGGTTTCATTCAGACTGACACCAATTGGAGCATCTGGTGCCGGTGATTTCATTGAATTAAACGAAACCAGTACAGATGGTGTCTATTCAAGTTCATACATGATTCCCCTGTACCTCGAAACGACTCGATATACCTTAGAAATCAAGTTTGAGAAAGATAACTACGTGCTGCCTGGCGAAATATTTGAACAGTCATTTGTCAAAGAAAATGATCAAGTTCTTCGTATGACCCCTATAATCACTGGCGGAAGTACCATTGCTATTGCATTAATTTCTTTGATTGTAGTGCTACAAATCAACTCAAGAAGAAAGAAGTCTCAGTTGGCAACTGATATTGTCAACAAACGCCGCTTTGATGACGCTGACAACATCATTGGCGTCATCGTGATGCA
>JAEORI010000211.1 GCA_016840965.1 Candidatus Thorarchaeota archaeon
ATATTATACCCTCCAAATTTACGACTTCATTCCATTCTTCTATATCGCAGCTCTTGGATTAAGTCTAGTTTACATTGGAGCAGTTATCAATAAACGGTTCATCGAACCCAAACCAATGGTTGCCAAGAACGGTGGCCCAATTCACTCAGCCAAAACCTGGAAGCAAGATTCTGAATTAGGATTGTTCCTTACTACATGTGAATGTGTCGTGTCAATAAACCAGGATTCTGAGGCAACAGCGCATGTTGGGTACCACCTAGTTTCAGCAAAGCGGGCTACGTGTAGCGACTGTGTTCGAAGAGAAGGCAAGGCAATATTGGAAACTCGAACTTTTAGGAGAGAGCATTAATAATTAGACAATTCTAATCAAGTCATAACTAAGTGTTACCTTCTGATACCTCATTCTGTAATCCTTGAATAGTAAGAAGCAGAAACCTCTGCTACTTTCTTACATATAGAACATCTTCCATCTTGATTAGAATTTTGAAAAACTGCGGAAAATCTTTTTCTTTTGGTTAACAGGCGTTATGGATTCGATGGAATCAGATAATCCCTGATGTAAAAGGATTATATTCTCTCAACACAATCATGGGCTTGAGGTTTCGTTAATTAGATGGGCACACAACCTTTGTTTGAAGAAACATCAAGAGGAACCAACATCGCGAAAGCAATTCTATGTCTTTCTTTTGTCCTTCCATATCTCGTTGATTGGTTGAACAGGAGTAGTTATCCTCACCTATTGATCTATGCACCAACTTGGTTGCTGATTGATACCGAATGGGAGTCCTACGTTGGACCTACTCCCATGACTTTACTCATGTTCATGCTTTGGCTACCATACACCTATGTGGGGTTTCAATCATATAGATTCTCGCGAGGTAAGTATTCAAGTGTTACTCGTTATGGTATTGGAGTCGTTTTCGTTACTTTCCTAGCAATCCTAATGACAATTCCAATGATGGTGACCCCCACAGCTTGGGAAGATGAAAGAGCTTTCTATTCTCTCGTGATTCCTCTGCCGCTCGTGTCTATTTTGGCTCTGGTGTTAATACCTTTGCTGCGTCCGGTCTTGTTGCAGTCGCCATGGGCGGACACTGAAGAAGATACATTCCTACATAATGACTCAGCAGACTCACATTGGAGTTAAGACATGAATGAATAGGGTATTTCTCTCAAAGTAAAACAATAGGAGTCTAGTGCTCTAGCGATGGAGAGTAACTGCAGATCTTCCAGTCATCCATCTGTCCTGTCGCGTAGCTCGTGGAATATGTCTCTTTTCAAATGGAACATATCCTCGGTCTTCACTTGTTTGTTCTCTAGGAATTTCAGCATCTTGACAACAGTCTTGTAGGATTATCTTGTGGTGTGACTTCTCGTTGTTCAGGTTTTGAGCTACCATTATTATCACATCTTGATAATACATTATCAAAATATGATATAAATTTATCTTGGAGTGATAAAATTAACTCGTAAGGGATAGTTATTGATTGAAGTTGTGACCTACAGTACTTTGTAGCAACATAACACCTACATACTTGAGAGTTCAATCAGAGGCAATCCTGAAGTTTCTTAGCTAGTTCGGGGTGATGTAAAATAACCCCAAAAAAGGCAATAAAATCGATAGTCTTGATCATAGTTTCCCAATCACCTGACATGACGTCATTCAATTGTTCTTTATCATCTGTTTCCGCTATTTTCGAAATCTCATCGTTCATCTTTCTCGTGAGTTCTTTGACTACATCACGAAGACAAGCTTCTGTTTCTTTGGAGCCCCCATATGCAAGCATCAGACCTTTCAGAATTCGATTACAAAAATCCAAGCCCTCTTTGGAAACATCTGGAAAGCTTCCATAATGGAAGAGTTTTGCTGTTCGCGAGAAGAGTGTTTCAGATGCAGTCTTTCCAAATTCAACTCGCTTTCCTCCAGCTGTCACAAGACCTTCCTTTTCCAGAGCTTTGAGATATCGGTAGATTGTATTATATGACTTAGGCTCGACTCTTTCATGTTCAGCAGCTCTCAACTTATATGCGTCTTCAATTTCTCGGATGGTCATAGGGCGTTTTCGTAGAATCTCAATGATGATATAATAATCCGGATCCTCGAGTAATCGTATAGCTTGAGGTGAGTCTACAATCTTCAAAGATGCAGGTGTGAAATGCAGTACATCTTGTGTCTTACCGCCTTTAGGTGTCGTTCCATCCGTCATCTCTCATGTCACTGGTTGATTACTACCAGCCTGTAGTATAACATTTTCGTTTCAAGGCAATGAATTTTCATTATTTGGGAAAAATAAATCCGAAGAACTAACACAAACTACGATTAATTGTATGGCTTAGAAGAAATGAAGGGCTGAGTGCTTGCATTTCTATTCTAATGCAGCGTTGATGCAAATAATTTTGAATTGACCAATCACTAGAACCTTCCAATCGAGGTCTTCGGAGGATTAGAACAGTGAGCGAAATAGCATCAGAACGAAGCTTGGGCTTCTTGATTATACTGGCGATTATGATGATACTAGCTTTAGCCCTCCCATTTGCATATCATGTAGATGTTGGTCC